>NZ_JAFLNG010000072.1 GCF_017427025.1 Streptomyces sp. FH025 | reverse complement strand
GGCGCCGTGCTCCGGCCGGGAGTGGACGGTGAGCGGGCGGCGGCCCGCCGGGTCGGCGCCGCCGACGGTGACCTGGATCCGGACGGAGCGCTGCTCGGCCAGCGGCAGCGGCGCCTCGAGGGTGAGGTCCGCGACCTGTCCGGCGCCGACCAGGTCGCCCGCGGCGACGGCCAGTTCGAGGAAGGCGGTGGCGGGCACCAGGACGCCGCCGGTGATGGCGTGGTCGACCAGCCAGGGGTGGGTGCTCGGCGAGATCCGTGCGGTGAGCACGGTGTCCTCGCGGTCGGCGAGCTGGAGCGCGCCGCCGAGCAGCGGGTGGGCGGCCGGGTCGAGGCCGAGGCTGCGGGCGTCGGTGCGGGCCTCGGGCAGCAGCCAGTAGTGCTCGCGCTGGAACGGGTAGGTGGGCAGGTCGGCGCGGGCGGCGCCGGGGAAGAATCCGGCCGCGTCCAGCGGCGCGCCGGCCGCGTGGGCACCGGCCAGTCCCGCCGCGAGGGTCTCGGCCTCGGAGCGGCCGGCCCGCAGCAGGGCGACGGCGGTCACCTCCTGCTCGGGCAGCGCGCCGCGCGCCATCGCGGTGAGCACGGCGTCGGGTCCGACCTCGACGAACACCCCGGCGCCCTCGGCGGCGAGGGTGCGGACGGCGTCCAGGAAGCGCACGGCCTCGCGGATCTGGCGCGTCCAGTAGTCGGGCGAGCCGAGCTCCTCGGCGGTGGCGAGCCGGCCGGTCAGGGTGGAGACGATCGGTACGGCGGGCCGGTGGAAGGTCAGTTCGGCGGCGACGGCGCGGAACTCGTCGAGGATCCCGTCCATGTGCGGGGAGTGGAAGGCGTGGCTGACCTGCAAGCGCCGGATCCGTCGGCCCTCGGCCCGCCAGGCCTCGGCGAGTTCGACGGCCTTCGCCTCGTCGCCCGAGATGACCACCGAGGTGGGGCCGTTGACGGCGGCGACGGCCACGGCCGTCTCGTGGCCGGCCAGCGAGCGGGCGATCTCCTCCTCCTCGCCCTCGATCGCGATCATCGCGCCGCCGGCGCGCGCCGACTGCATCAGTCGGCCCCGGGCGGCGACCAGCCTGGCGGCGTCCCCGAGCGAGAGCACGCCCGCGACGTGGGCGGCGGCCAGCTCACCGATCGAGTGCCCGGCCAGCAGGTCCGGGGTCAGGCCGTGGTGTTCGAGGAGCCGGTACAGGGCGACCTCGATCGCGAACAGCGCGGGCTGGGTGTAGCGGGTCTCGTGCAGCAGTTCGGCGTCCGGGCCGCCCTCGGGGGCGAAGACCACCTCGGCGAGCGGCCGCTCCAGGTGGGCGTCCAGCGCCTCGAAGACGGCGTCCAGGGCGGCGGCGAAGACCTCGCTGCTCTCGTACAACTCCCGACCCATGCCCAGGCGTTGGGCGCCCTGGCCGGTGAAGAGGAAGGCGGTGCGACCGGCCCGGGCGGCGTTGCCGACGGCCAGGTTCGGGGCGTCGGCGCCCCGGGCGAGGGCGTCCAGGCCGGCCAGGAACTCCTCGCGGGTGCGGCCGAGCACCACGGCCCGCCGCTCGAAGGCGGTCCGGGTGGTGGCCAGCGCGCGGCCGAGGTCGGCGGTCGGCCGGGCGGGGTCGGCGGCGAACGCGCGCAGCTCCTCGGCCCGGGCGCGCAGCGCCCGCTCGTCACGGGCGGACAGCACCCACGGCGCGGGCAGTGCGGCCGTACCGTCCTCCGGCTCGGTTCGAACCGGGGCCTGCGCGAGCTCCTCGGCCTGCTCGATGACGACGTGGGCGTTGGTGCCGCTGATGCCGAACGCGGAGACGGCGGCCCGGCGCGGGCGGCCGGTGCTCGGCCAGGGGCGCTCCTCGGTGAGCAGCTCGGCCGAGCCCGCCGACCAGTCCACGTGCGGGGTCGGCGCGTCGATGTGCAGGGTCTTCGGCAGCGAGCCGTGCCGGATCGCCTGCACCATCTTGATCACGCCGCCGACCCCGGCCGCGGCCTGGGTGTGGCCGAGGTTGGACTTCAGCGAGCCCAGCAGCACCGGCTCGCCGTCCTGCCGGTCCTGGCCGTAGGTGGCGAGGATCGCCTCGGCCTCGATCGGGTCGCCGAGCCGGGTGCCGGTGCCGTGCGCCTCGACGGCGTCGACCTCGGCCGGGCTGAGCCGGGCGTCGGCGAGCGCCTGGCGGATGACCCGCTGCTGGGACGGCCCGTTGGGGGCGGTCAGCCCGTTGGAGGCGCCGTCCTGGTTGACGGCGGTGCCGCGCACCACGGCGAGGACGGGGTGCCCGTTGCGGCGGGCGTCGGAGAGCCGTTCGACGACCAGCAGGCCGACGCCCTCGCCCCAGGCGGTGCCGTCGGCGCCGGCCGCGAACGGCTTGATCCGGGCGTCCGGCGCGAGGCCGCGCTGGCGGGAGAACTCGACGAACATGCCGGGCCCCGACATCACGGTGACGCCGCCGGCCAGCGCGATCGTCGACTCGCCGCGCCGCAGCGACTGCACCGCCAGGTGCAGGGCGACCAGCGAGGAGGAGCAGGCGGTGTCCACCGTGACGGCCGGACCGATCAGGCCCAGCTGGTAGGCGATCCGGCCGGACATCACACTGCTGGTGCTGCCGGTCAGCAGGTTGCCCTCGACGCTCTCGGGGGCGTCGTGCATCCGCGGTCCGTAGTCGAGCGCGGTGGCGCCCACGAAGACGCCGGTACGGCTGCCGCGCAGCTGCTCCGGGTCGAGGCCGGCCCGCTCGACGGCCTCCCAGGCGGTCTCCAGCAGCAGCCGCTGCTGCGGGTCCATCGAAAGGGCCTCGCGCGGGGAGATGCCGAAGAATCCGGCGTCGAACTCGCCCGCCCGGTGCAGGAATCCGCCCTCGCAGACGTAGCTGCGGCCGGTGCGGCCCGGGTCCGGGTCGTGCAGGTCCGCGTCCCAGCCGCGGTCAATCGGGAAGCCGGAGACGGCGTCGCGGCCCTCGGTGAGCAGCCGCCACAGGTCCTCGGGCGAGGCGACCTCACCGGGGTAGCGGCAGGCCATGCCGACGATCGCGATCGGCTCGTCGTCCAGCGCGCTGGGCGCAGGCGCCTGCGGGTCGGCGGTCGCGGCCGCGCCGGTCAGCTCGGCCCCGAGGTACTCGGCCAGCGCGGCCGGCGTCGGGTGGTCGAAGAGCAGGCCGCTGGGCAGCCGCAGCCCGGTGGCGGTGGACAGGGCTCCGCGCAGCTCCACGGCCATCAGCGAGTCGAAGCCGAGGTCCCGGAACGGCGTGCGGGGCTCGACCCGCCGGTTGGCTCCGTACTCCAGCACGGCGGCGATGTGGGCGTCGACCAGCTCGGTCACCGCCCTGGCCCGCTCGGCGGCCGTCAGCGTGACCAGGTGCTCGCCGAGCTCGCCCCGGCCGGTCAGCGGCTCCGGCGTCGGCGCCGCGGCGGAGGCGGCCGGGGCGCCGGGGGCCGCGGCCGGGAGCGCCTGCCGGGCACTGCCCAGGCCGGCCGGCCAGTACTGCTCGCGCTGGAACGCGTACGTGGGCAGGTCGGTGCGCCGGGCCCCGCTGCCTCGGTAGAGCGCGGTCCAGTCGACGGCCGCGCCGCGCACGAACAGCGTGGCCAGCGCGGTGACGGCGGTCAGCGGCTCGTCCCGGCCGGCGCGCAGCGCGGGGACGGCCAGGGCCGCCTGCTGGTCCAGCACGGAGTCGGCGACCATCCCGGAGCAGACCCCGTCCGGGCCGAGCTCCAGGTAGGTGGTGACTCCGTCGGCCTCCAACGACCGTACGGCGTCCAGGAACCGGACCGGGCGGCGGACCTGCTGGACCCAGTACTCGGGCGAGCACAGCTCCTCGGCCGTGGCCGGCCGGCCGGTGACGGTGGAGACGATCGGGATGGCCGGCGGGTTGAAGGCGAGCCCGGCGGCGACCTCGCGGAACTCCGCCAGCATCGGCTCCATTAGCGGCGAGTGGAAGGCGTGGCTGACCGTCAGCCGCTTGGTCCGCCGCCCCCGCTCGCGCAGGGCGTCGGCGAGGACCAGCACCGCGGCCTCGGCTCCGGCGACCACCACCGAGGTCGGCCCGTTGACCGCCGCGACGGCGACCTCGTCCGTCAGCAGCTCCGCCAGTTCGGCCTCGGTGGCCTGGACGGCGGCCATCGCGCCGCCGGCCGGCAGGGCCTGCATCAGCCGGCCGCGCGCGGCGACCAGGGTCGCGGCGTCCCGCAGCGAGAGCACGCCGGCGACGTGGGCGGCGGCCAGCTCACCGATCGAGTGGCCCGCCAGGAGGTCGGGCCGCACGCCCCAGGATTCGACCAGCCGGAACAGCGCGACCTCGACGGCGAACAGCGCGGGCTGGGTGTACCCGGTCTCGTCCAGCCGCTCCCCCGAGGCGATCACCTCGGCCAACGGCCGCTCCAGCAGCGGATCCAGCTCCGCGCAGACCTCGTCGAAGGCGGCCGCGAAGACCGGGAAGGCCCGGTGCAACTCCAGTCCCATGCCGAGGCGTTGGGCGCCCTGGCCGGTGAACACCAGGGCGGTGCGCCCGGGTTGCGCCGAGCCGGTGACCACGCCCGGCGCGGGCCGGCCCTCGGCCAGCGCGGCCAGGCCGTCCAGCGGGGCGCCGGGCCCGGCGGTGAGCGCGACGGCGCGGTGCTCGAAGACGGTCCGGGTGGTCGCCAGGGACCAGCCCGCGTCCACCGGGTCCAGGCCCTCGGCCACGGCCCGCAGCCGCTCGGCCTGGCCGCGCAGGGCGCCCGGCTCCCGGCCGGAGACCACCCAGGGCAGCACCGCGGGCGCGGTGCCGGCGGGGCGCTCGGCGGCGGAGTCGGCGGAACCGGCGGAGTCGCCGGAGTCGCCGGAGTCGCCGGAGTCGGCCGGGGGCTCGGAGAGCACCAGGTGGCAGTTGGTGCCGCCCATGCCGAAGGAGCTGACCCCGGCGACCAGCGGCAGTCCCGGCCGCGGCCAGTCGGTCAGCTCGCGCTGCACGGCCAGGCCGAGCCGCTCCAGCGGGATGCGCGGGTTGGGGGTCTCGAAGTTGAGGCTGGCGGGCAGCCGCCGGTTCGTCAGGCTGAGCACCACCTTGAGCAGGCCGACGATGCCCGCCGCGCCCTCCAGGTGGCCCACGTTGGTCTTGGCCGAGCCGACCAGCAGCGGGTCCGCCCCGTCCCTGCGGGTGCCGAGCGCGGCGCCGAGGGCGGCGGCCTCGATCGGGTCGCCGACGGCGGTTCCGGTGCCGTGCAGTTCCACGTACTGGACGGCCGAGGGCTCGATCCCGGCCCGCTCGTAGGCCTGGCGGAGCACCTTCTCCTGGGCGCGCTCGCTGGGGACGGTCAGGCCGTCGGTGGCGCCGTCGTTGTTCACCGCGCTGCCGCGGATCACCCCGTGCACCCGGTCGCCGTCGGCCAGCGCCCGGCTGAGCGGCTTGAGCACCACGACGCCGGCGCCCTCCCCGCGGACGAAGCCGTTGGCCCGCTCGTCGAAGGTGTAGCTGCGCCCGTCCGGCGAGAGGCCGCCGAACTTCTCGGCGGTCACCGCGCCCTCGGCGGTCAGGTTGAGGTTGACGCCGGCCGCGACGGCCAGCGCGGACTCGCCGCTGCGCAGGCTCTCGCAGGCGAGGTGGACGGCGACCAGCGAGGAGGACTGCGCGGCGTCGACGGTCAGGCTCGGCCCCTGCAACCCCAGGAAGTAGGAGACCCGGTTGGCGATGACGCCGCGGTTCACCCCGGTGATGGTGTGCTGGGTGATCGCCTCCGCGCCGCTGCCCAGGACCAGGCCGGAGAACTCGTCGCGGGTGGTGCCGACGAACACAGCGGTGGGGCTGCCGGCCAGCTCGGCCGGTACGACCCCGGCGTCCTCCAGCGCCTCCCAGGCGAGTTCGAGCACCAGGCGCTGCTGCGGGTCCGTCATCGCGGCCTCGCGCGGCGAGATGCCGAAGAAACCGGCGTCGAACTCGCCGATCCGGTCCAGGAATCCGCCCCAGCCGCTGCCCTCGCCCGGTGCCGGCCAGCGGTCCTCCGGCACCCTGGTGACGGCACTCGTCCCGCCGCGCAGCAGATCCCAGAACTCCGCCGGGCTCGCCGCCATCGGCAGCCGGCAGGACATTCCGATGATCGCGATCGGCTCGTCCCGGGCCTCGGCCCGACCGGTGACCCCTTGCTCGCGCTCGCTCGCCATCACGCTCGACTGCCCCTTCACAGGTGATTCCCAACGGCCAATGAATTCCGGCGGCGACATCGAATTGGCGAATCGCCGTCCAGCGCCCCGAAACGGCGGCCCGACAGGCACCGGCCGATCGTATGGCGGCCCCGCACGGGCAGGGCCCAGCGCCCAGTCACGGGGCGGTAATCGAGGGATTTCAGCCACCGGATGGCCACCCTGTTACCCGGCGATGAGCAGCCGGTGGGGAGCATTCCCGTAGCTTCTGAAAGGGCGTGACCATTCCCGCCCGAAAGCATTCTCACTCGAATTGACCGTCGACCCGTACTGGGGGAGCTTTCTCCATGACCAGCAACCTGGCCAACCACGCGCTCACGAACGACGTCGAAAAGCACACCGAGCTGTACGTCAAGGCCTTCAACTCGGGTGACGCCGACGCCGTCAACGCCATGTACACCGAGGAGGCCGTCGCGGTCTGGGAGCCCGGCAGCCCGCTGACCGGCCAGGCCCGCAAGGACTACGTCAAGGAGTTCCTGGCCCGCGGCGCCAGCATGCAGGCCAAGGTCCGCCACTCCTACGTCACCGGTGACACCGCCCTGCTGGTGGTGGACTGGAGCATGGTCGCCACCAACGAGGAGGGCGAGCAGGAGGAGTACCAGGGCGTCGGCCTGGACGTGCTGCGCCGCGGCGAGGACGGCAACTGGCGGTACGCGATCGACGACCCGTTCGGCGAGGAGAGCTGACCCCTCCGGGCACCGAGTGAGGCCGCCCGGCCCCTGGCCAAGACCAGGGGCCGGGCGGCCTCTTCCCGTTCCCGTTCCCGGACCGCCACGACGGCCTCGTCGGCGCCCGGACAGCACACGGCCCCCGGGCGGACTCCTCGGTTTCAGGAGCCCGCCCGGGGGCGTGCCGCAGGGGTCAGGCCGTCGGCAGCTCGTCCGCGACCGGACGGTCGATGGCCATCAGCCACTTGCCGTCCTCGCCGAGCCGCAGCACGTCGGTGCAGGTGCCGTGCAGCTTGATCCGCTCACCGTTCTCGCCCGGGATCTCCAGGTCGAAGTCCACCACCACCAGGGAGGTGTCGCCGGCCGTGTAGGAGCGCTTGATGCTGGACTTCAGCGAGGGGCCGGTGGCCAGGAAATCGATGATCGCCTGCTTGCGCTCCGCGCCGTTCAGCGGCTTTCCGGAGAGGTTGGAGATCGCGTCCTCCCGGTAGAGGCTGTCGAACACCCGCCCGTCGCCCGAATTGAAGGCGATCAGGAAGACGTCGTTCTGGATTTCGGCGTCACCGGTGAGGTCCAGGTTGTGGAGGTCGATGTCAGCAGCCATCGTGATTCTTCCCTGCTTTCTCTGAGATGTGCCTGGGTTGTGCCCTGATCTCACATCCGCCCCGGGAAAGGGGGCGAACCGGTTCGCGGCGCCGGGGCTACAGGGTCGCGGCCAGGCCGGCCGCGCGTATTCCGGATTCCACCGCACCGTCCATGTAGCCGCTCCAGCCGTTGGCGATGTCGCTGGTCGCGAACACCACCTTGCCCTGCGGCTGTTGGAGCACCCGCAGCAGCCTGGTGAGCTGGTAGGGCTGCTGGAAGGTCCAGCCGCCGAGCGAGAACTCGTCCGCGGCCCAGTCCTGAACCCGGACCGCGACCACCTCGGCCTTGGGCTCGAAGACCCGCAGCGCGGCCTGGACCTGCTGGACGTTGGTGGCGTCCAGCGTGGGGTCCACGCAGAAGGCGACCATCAGCAGACCGTCCGACAGTGCGGCCTGCGGGATCACCAGGTTGAGCTGGGAACCACCCTCGTAGCCCTGGGCGAAGAAGCGGCCGACCGGGCCGCGCACCTGCATCCAGACCTTGCGGGCGTTGGGGGCGCCGATGCCCTGGGTCGAGGCGGTGGTGAACTCGACCGGCAGGGGCTTGGTGAAGGTGATGTTCTTCCAGACGTTGGCCGGGGTCGCGACGATCACCCGGCGGCCCCGGTAGACCGTGCCCGCCCGGGTGGTGACGCTCACCTGGGTGCCGTTGTCGGTGACGGTGGACACCGGCGAGCTGAGCTGGAGCGTCGGCGCGCCCTCGGCCAGGATCGCCTTCAGCAGCGCGACGGTGCCGCCGACCGGCTTGTCGACGCTGAGGCTGTTGAAGGTGTCGTAGTCCCAGTTGGACAACGCCCACCAGCGGGCCAGGTAGGTGAGCGCGCCCCGCTTGCTGGAGCCGCCCGAGTAACCGGCGGTGAGGCCGTTGACCCACTTCTCGTCGTCCGGCGACATCCGCATCTGGTCGAGCCGGTCGCGCAGCGACAGGCCGTCGAGGTTGTTGAGCAGGTCGACCCGGGTGAACGGCTGGTACGGGTTGGGGAGGTAGTCGTGGGACCCGTCGAACAGGGGCGTCAGCAGCCTGTTCTGCTTGGCGAACGCCACGTCCGGTGCGAACGAGGCGTAGCCGGTGCCGCTCGGGAAGATCGCGCGGTCCGGCGCCGCGTCCGGGACCGTCCCGATCTTGTAGCGGGCGAGCTCCCGCACCATGTTCGGCTGGACCGGGGCGACCCAGGTGCCGCCCATCTCGATCTGCTGGCCGGCGAAGGTGTCGGTCCAGGTGCGGCCGCCGATCCGGTCGCGGGCCTCCAGCACGAGGACCTGCTGGCCCTTGGCCCTGAGCTCGCGGGCGGCGGTGATCCCGGCGAAGCCGGCCCCGATGATCACCGTGTCCCAGAGCGTGTCGGCCGCGCCCGCGGTCGCCCCGGCCGCGGTCGCTCCGGCCGTGGCGGCGTGGGCCGCCCCGACGGTCGCGGCGCCGGCGGCGGCGGACAGCGCCGTCACCCCGGCCGCCCTCAGCACCGAGCGCCGTCTGAGCGGCTGGCCACCGTGCATGGGCAGGTCGAAAGCGTTCATGACTTCTCCTCAGCGAGTTTGCGTACGCTCGCGCACCCCCCGTTCCTCGCGGAGACCGGGACCGGTCGACGGCATGGAAAGTGGTGCGGGCACAACGGCACCGCCGCCAGGCTGCGGCGGCACCGGGAACTGGGGCCTGTCTCTTGGCACTTGGCTCTTGCAGATGGCACATGGCGCTTGGCACACGGCACTTGGCGCTTGGCGCTGTGGGCACTTGGCGCTGTGGGCACTTGGCGCTCGGCACGCCGGATTCGGCGTTCAGCCCTCGGCTCAAGGCAGGCGGGGTGACGCCCGGGGGTCGGTCGCGCCCCGGGCGGGGCCGGTCCCGGCGGGATCGCTCGAAGGATCCCGCCGGGGCGGAGCTCGGACCAGCCGAGCGGTCAGAGCAGGTAGGTGTCGGGGTCGAGGCCGAGCAGCACCCGCCCGTGCACCTCGAAGTTGGCGTTGGGCGCCATCATCCCGTGCAGCGAGAGGCCCAGCAGGTCGCGGTAGAAGCGCTGGAAGTGCGCGCTGCGCGACAGCGCGGAGGCCCCGCTGACCGTGTGGAGCGCCTCGACGGCCTCCTTGACCAGCTGGATCGCGAAGCCGCACTGGCCCCGCACGGTGGCCTTCTCGTCCCAGGTGGGCTGCTCGCCGGCGTCCGCGCGCTCCTGGAGGAGCTTGACGTACCCGGCCGACAGCGCCTCGGCGGCCGCGATCTTGTTGGCGGCGATGGAGACCTGAATCTGCGTCAGCGGGTGCTGACTCTGGTCGGTCCAGTTGGTGTAGGCGATGCCGCGTCCGGGCAGCCGCTCGATGAACAGCTCCAGGGCAGCCTTGGCCATGCCGATGTAGGAGGCCACGGACTCGGCCATCACGTACGAGATGAGCCCGTAGTTGCGGCCGTTGGCACCGGTGTTGGCGCGGTCGCCGGTGGTGCCGAGCACGGCCTCCTCGGAGCTGGCGACCCGGTGCGCGGGGACGAAGACGTCCTTGGCGGTGGTGGTCGAGCTGCCGGTGCCGGCCGCGGCGGAGACGTGCCAGTCGTCCGCGATGGTCAGCTCGCTCATCGGGACCAGCGCGAAGACCTCCTCCGGCTCGGCGCCCGGCCGCTCCAGGTGCGTCGCCAGGAGGTCCCAATCGGCGCCCCGACAACCGGTGTTGAAGCGCCAGGTGCCGTTCAGCAGGTACCCGCCCTCGGTGGGCACCAGGGTCCCGTTCGCGGTGAAACCGCCGGAGACCTTCACCGAGCCGCCCGCGAACACCTCCTCCTGCGTGCGGTCCGGGTAGAGCGAGGCCATCCAGGCGCTCGACACCCACGCCACCGCGACCCAGCTGGTCGAGCCGTCACCGCGGGCGATCTCGGTCAGGACCTTGACCTGGTCCTCCAGCGAGAAGTCGAGGCCGCCGAAGCGGCGCGGCACGGCGATCCGGAAGACCCCGGCCTTCTCCAGCAGGTCGACGTTCTCCTCGGGTATCCACCGCCGGTCCTCGCCCTCCGGCCCGTTCTCCCGAAGCCTCGGAACTATGTCCTTCACCGCGTCCAGAACGGACGCGACCTCGCTCTCGTACGTGGTCATCCCCGACTCCTCAGAGTTACCGGCCGTCATCAATTGGCGGCTGTGCCGGAAATCGCGCGGGCGAGAAATCAGAAGTCGTTCGCCCGTCGTTCTCCGAAGACCCTACCGGCGGACCGGTCAGAATCCTCCAAATGCGCAGTCAAGGCGCGGTAATCGTGTGCGGGTACCGATGAGTGGGCGGCCGATGACCGGACAATGGGCGGAGCCGGATAAAGGACGGGAAACGGACGGGGCGGAGAACGGGCTGAGACGGAACGGACGGAGACGGAAAAACTCGTTCCCGGTGTCGCTGCAGCGACACCGGGAACGAGTCGTGACGGCTGCCCGATCAGCCGCCGGGGATCAGACGGCGGGCTTCTTCAGCAGCTCGACCAGGCTGGCCAGGCTGTGGGTGCCGTGGCCCTGGGCGACGCGACGGTCGATCAGCTCCTTGATCGGGGCCGGCACCGCGGTGCTGACGCCCTGGGCCTCGGTGGCGTGGACCAGGTGGTCGATGGCCGCCTTGTTGACGTCCAGGCTGGAGATGTCGGTGGCGTAGTCGCCCTCGTCCACCTGGCGGGCCAGGTCGGGCAGGAAGCTGCCGACGCCGCCGAGCCAGCCGGAGGCGAAGGGCAGGAACTCCTGGGCCTTGATGCCCTCGGAGCCCACCAGGGCCACGGCGTGGAAGAAGCCGGCCAGCGTCGACCACATGATGCCCAGCAGGGCGGTGTCGTACAGCGAGGCCAGGCCGACGTTGGTGCCCAGGTTGACGGCGGTGCCCAGCTTGCCGAGGGTCTCCTGGTGGGCCTCGAAGGCCTGGGTGCTGCCCGCGTAGAAGATGAAGGCCTCGGGCTGGCCGATCAGCGGCGGGATGGCCAGGATGGCGCCGTCCAGGTAGCTGATGCCGTTCTTGGCGGCCCAGGCGGCGTGCTGCCGGGCCTCCTCCGGGGTGCCGGAAGTGACGTTGACCAGCACCTTGCCGGCCAGCGCCGCGGTCAGCGGCTCCACGTTCTCCAGCACCGTCTCGTAGGTCGACAGGCACACGACCACCAGGTCGCTCGCCGCGACGGCGTCGGCCAGGCTGGGCGCCAGGGTGGCACCCTGGGCGACCAGGGCGTCGGCCTTCGCCGCCGAGCGGTTCCACACGGTGGTGGGGTGCCCGTCCTTCAGGAACGCGCCGGCCAGCGCCGCGCCCATCATGCCCAGGCCGATGACGGTCACGGGTGCACGGTTGTCGCCAGTCATTGTTTCAAGTCCTCCAGTTGCGCATGCTCAGTGCGATTGCCGTTCCGGCGCACTTCCAGAACCTAATGGCCGGACAAATTCACCGCCAAGTACGCACTAAAAAGTAAGTGCTTACCTGAAAGTCAGTGCCGGTCCGATATCAGGCGCCGCCGAGACGCTTCCCGTCCTGGAGCCGGAGTACGCTGCACGCCCCCCGGAGCGCCGATCCCAGCTGGCAGATCTCGGCGTCACTGATCAGCGTCGAGGGCTCGAACCGCAGGGTATTCACCGCACTCGCGGTCGGGAATGTCCGCACCCGGTGCTCGCGCAGCAGATATCCGGCGACGGCATAGCCGAGGAATCCCGCCCGGGCGGTCTCCCGGATGCCTTCGTCGGCCGCTTCGGACTGGTCGTGGAACTCCAGACCGAGCATCAGCCCCTTGCCGCGGATCTCCTTGACCACGTCGGGGAAATCGGCCCGGACCGCCTCCAGCATCGCGGTGAGCTTCTCGCCGAGCTCCCCGGCGACCCGGTAGGCCCGCCCGTCGTCGGCCTCCAGCATCTCCAGCACCTTGAGCGCGATGTGGCAGGAGAAGTGGTCCTTGGCGAAGGTCGAGCTGTGCACCAGCTCGAACTCCTTGCGGTAGCGGGCGCGGCGCACCAGCATCACCGAGGTCTTGGCGATCCCGCCGCCCAGGCTCTTGGACAGGGTGTAGTAGTCCCCGCGCAGCCCGATCAGCGAGCTGGCCAGGAAGGCCCCGGTCCGGCCCATGCCGCTCTGGATCTCGTCGATCAGGATCGGCAGGTCGATCTCCACGCAGGCCTGCTGGATGGCCTGCGCGAACTCGGCGGTGATGACCCTGATCCCGCCCTCGCCCTGGATCGGCTCCAGCAGGAAGGCGCAGAACACCGGGAACTCGCGCGGCACGACCTCGACCGCGCCGTCCGTCACCACGACGTCCAGCAGCTCGGCGCGCTCCTCCTCGATGATCCGCTTGAGCTCCTCGGGCCGGCCGATCGGCACGAACCGGGCCTGCGCGGCCAGCGCGCCGAACGGGGCCCGGTACCCGGCGTTGTGGGTGAGCTGGACGCTGCCGACCAGCTTCCCGTGGAAGGACCCCTCCAGGGCCAGGAAGAGCGGCGGGCGGGCGAGCCGCTCGGCGTTGTGCCGGGCGACGCCGGCCAGCAGCGCCTCCAGCGGGTCCTCGCCCGCGGCCTCCTCGTCCGTCTCCGCGCCCGCCGCCGCCAGGGCCCGGCGCGACACCGTGGCGGTGCCCTCGGCGACGGCGGCACGCGCCTGCTCGACGTGGGCGGCCAGCTCGTCGCCGAGCTGCTGGATCCGCATCACCCGGTCGAGCTCCGCGTGCTTGATCGCGGCCTCGTTCGCCTCCGCGCCGCTGTTGCCGAAGATGACCGAGTACGGCTCGTCGGTGCCGGTCTCCCGGTGGATGATCCGGTTCAGCGCGGTCGCCACCTGGTTGGCGTACGGGTGCCGCGAGAACTGCGCGTGGACCGGCGATCCGCCGTCCAGCAGGGCCTTGGCGTGCGCCACGATCTCGGGGTTGTTGTGGCCGAAGATCAGTGATCCGTAGCCGCCGGCGTAGTCCAGTACCGGGACTTCCCGCCCCTCGTCGAGGAAGTAGAGCGTGTTCCCCTCGGCCCGGACGTACTCCACGTCGAGCCCGACGGTGGACAGCCACCCGAGCAGGTACGGTTCGGCGAGTTCAGGTTCAGCAGCTGCGGAATTCATGTCGACCCCTTTACGGATGGCATCGGCGACGGCCTGGGCGCGCTGCGGCGACCTTATCCGCGGACGTGCCGCCGGGGGCCAAATATCCAGTCATCGCCCGGTAAGCGACCGCTACCGGCGCGATGGTTGGCGCCCGGTTACTCGGCGGTGGGCACCCGGCGCGGCGGGCTCGGATACGTTGGCCGGGTTCTCTGGAATCAGGTATTTCGAAGGGAGCGTCATGAATTCTCCTTCTGCATCGGCGGATCTCACGGATCCGCGAAGCGGCGAACGACCCGGCGAAATCGATCAGGAAGCACCGGCCCTCTACACCTCGGGCGGCTACCTGGCACTGATATTCAGGCGCACCCAGGCCGAGATGGCGGCACATACGAAAGCGCCCACCGGCGCTTTGACGATGATGAGGCGATGACATGGCGCACGACGGACAGGCATCCCATCTACTGGCCGCCCAGGCCCCCCTGCCGCTCCCGGCCGAGCCGGCCACCGTGTCACCGACCGCGCTGCGCGAGGTGATGTCCCGGTTCGCCACCGGCGTCGTGGTGCTCACGGTCGGCGGCGAGCACATCCACGGCATGACCGCGAACGCGTTCAGCTCGGTCTCGCTGGAGCCGCCGATCGTGCTCTGCTGCATCGCTCACAGCGCCGTGATGCACCAGGCCATCCTCTCGGCCGGGCACTTCGCCGTCTCCATCCTGAGCACCGAACAGGAGGGCACGGCACGGTACTTCGCCGACAAGTCGCGCCCGCTGGGTCCGGAGCAGTTCGAGGGCGTGGACTGGCTGCCGGGGCGGCGGACCTGGGCGCCGCTGCTGTCCGGTGCGCTGGCCTGGCTGGAGTGCGAGCTCGACGAGGCGTACGACTCGGGCGACCACTCGATCTTCACCGGCCGGGTGGTCAACTCCAGCCGTGGCGACGACGGTTCGGGGCTGCTCTTCTTCGACGGCGGCTTCCGGCGGATCGCCCCGACCGCCCACTGACCATCACTCCGCCCCGGGAGCCCCCTCACCCCGGGGACAGGCCGGCCCGGACGACACCCCGTCGTCCGGGCCGGCCTGTCAGCATCCGGACCCGCCCTCAGGTCCGGGCCCAACTCCCATGGAAATCGTGCCGGTCGGCCGGTCAACCGGCAGCTTTAAAAGGCAATCGCCAATCCAGACGGATGACTTGAAGTTCCGCGGGATCTATCGGATGCTGTCGTGCACGGCAGGCACCTGAGACCGCGCACGGCAGGCCCCTGAGACTCGTGCCCGGCGACCCTCAGGCCGGCACGCTTCGAGGGGGGTCCAGGTGCAGCAGTGAACGCGCGTACCGGCGACGGTCGCCCGGCTCCTGTCCGGCGCGGGCGAGCAGAGCCGTCCAGAACCGGCGGGTCGACCCCTTCGCCTCGTCCTGCGCGCTGGAAAGCAGCTCCAGCAGCCGGTCGACGGCGTCGTCCGACAGCGGGTCGAGTGTGATCGTGGTGGTGTGGCGCTTGCCGCCGCCCCACTCCGGCCGTCGCCGGATCAGCTCCGGCCTGGCCGCGGCGACCACCAGCAGTGGCACCGGTCCGGCGAACTCGGCGAGCTCCTCGACGACGTCGAGCAGGGCGTCGTCCGCCCGGTGCAGGTCGTCCAGGATCAGCACCAGCGGTCGGTCGAGCGCTATCTCGGCGAGTAACTTCCGCCAGGCGAGCACGATTTCGTCCGGAGCGGTGGTGCCCCCGATCGCTCCGGGGCCGGCCACCAGCGGGCGCAGTCGGCTCACCAGCCAGGCCGCGGTCTCGTCGCAGTCCACCAGCCGCCGGACGGCCGAGGAGAGCTTCGCCACCGCCACCACGCCGTCGTCCTCCGGGGCTATGCCGCAGTACGCCGAGAGGATCTCGCTCTGGACGGCCGCCACGCTGCCCACTCCGGCGAACTGCCGCTGGCAGACCAGGAACTGGACCTGGGCGGTGTCCTGGGTGGCGAACCGGCGCTCGAACTCCAGCAGGAACCTGGACTTCCCGATGCCCGGCTCCCCCATCACGGTCACCAGATGCGGTGTGGCCCGACGCCTGGCGCGGTCCAACAGGACGCGCAGCACCTCCAGTTCGGACTCCCGGTCGACCATCGGTATCGCGTGCAGCCGGGCGTACTCCCGGCGGGCGCCGAGCACCTGCCAGCCACCCGTCGGGCTGCCGCCCTCATCGTACCCGATCACCGGCTCGGTGGCCGCGCGGGTGCTGGCGCAGACCCTGATCTCGCCGGGCGCGGTGACCGCCAGCAGTGACTGGCACTCGTCCAGCAGCGCGCCGCTGACCAGTGGCGGGAGGTCGGGCTGGTCGGCGCTCTGATACCGGACGATGGCCTCGCCGGTGGTCACCGCCGCGCTGATGTCCAGCCCGCGCATGCCGAGCGGGCCGACCGGGGAGCCGAGGCCGTCCCGGATCGCCAGTGCCGCCCGCACCGCGCGCTCGGCGTCGTCGCCGCTGTCGCCGCTGTCGCCGTGCACGCCGAACAGGGCCAGCGAGACCGAGCCGATCGAGGCCGCGGCGGTGCCGCCGAACCACTCGAACTTCTCCCGGATGATGGCGGCGACCTCCTCCAACAGGCCGTCGACGTGGCCGGGTTCGAGGTCACTGACCTCGGGCCTGAGCTGGGTGCGCACGATCACGGCGCTGACCGGCTTGCGCTCCGGCGCCACCGGGCCCCGCCGGGCCGGCACCCGTTCCGGTACGGGCGGGGTCCGCTCACCGCGCGAGCCGATCACGTACGCGTCGCCGGCGGGGAGCTCGGTCAGCGTGAGTGCCGGATCGTGGGTGAGGATCGCGTGCTGCAGCGCCTGGAGGTCCCGGCCGGGCTCCAGACCGAGGTCTTCGACGAGGGCTGCCCGTACCCGGCCGTAGACTGTCAGCGCGTCCGCCTGCCTCCCGCAGCGGTACAGCGCGAGCATCAACTGCCCGCACGACCGCTCGCGCATGGTCTCGGCCTCCACGAGCGTCTCCAGCTCGGAGAGCACCGCGTGGTGCCGCCCGCAGGCGAGCTCCGCCTCGAAGTAGTCCTCCATCGCGTCCAGCCGGGCGTTCTGCACGCCGACCAGTTCGGGCCAGGAGATCCCTGTCTCCACCAGGTCCGCCAGGGCCGGTCCTCGCCACAACGCCAGTGCCTCGCGCAGGAGTTGGGCAGCCGCCTCGGGCGACCCCGCGGCGAGCCGGCCCCGGCCCGCCTCCACCTGCTGATAGAAGTGGTGCAGGTCGATCTGCTCGGGGTCGACCCGCAGCATGTACCCCGGCGCCCTGGTGAGCAGCGAGGCCGCGCCCTGGTCGGCGCCGGACGGCGGTGCCAGGGCTCCGCGCAACCCCGAGACCGCGTTCTGCAGGATCTTGCGTGCGGAAGTGGGCGCGTCGTCACCCGCCCACAGGGCTTTCAGCAACTGACTGGTCGCCACCACCCGGTTGGGTTGCAGAAGCAGGAACCCCAGCGTCGCCCGCTGCTTGGTCCCTCCTAACGCGACCGGCTGCTCACCGCAGACGGCCTCCAACGGGCCCAGCAGTCGAAACCACATCGTTCCCCCAATGATCGCGTGCAATCGCTGATTGATTGAAGAGGTCCTCGAATTCCGGTGACCGCGCCGAGAGCTCCGCCGCACGCCCGAGCGGCCGCCGAATCCGGTGGCGGCCAGGAAGGTCAACCCCCTTGACCTTCCTGCCGCCGCCCCTCTCTACAGGGGCTTCCGTGTCACCACGAGCTGATGTTCGAGTCCGGCCCGCTCCATGTGCCGCTCACCCCAGAAACCGAGCGGCCCCAGGGCGTCATAGAGCGAAGTGCCGTACAGGGTCAGCGAATACTCCACCTTCGGAGGCACTTCATCATAGATCTCACGGTGAACGATCCCGTCCGCCTCCAGCTCCCTGAGCTGCTGGATCAGCACCTTCTCGCTGACGCCGGGAATGAGTCGTCGAAGCTCACCGAAGCGTCGCTCTTGACAGTGGAGCTCCCACAGAATCAGTACCTTCCATTTGCCACCGATCACATCCATGGCAGCGTCCAGACCGCATTGATATGACTGCCTCTTCATGATCCCATCCCCGCCGACTTCGAAGTAAGTACTGACTTCCAGGTAAGTGCTGAAAAGTTTCCAGGTACTTGACCATAGTAAGAGGCGTACGCGATCCTATGGCCGGGCATGGCCAAGTTCCGGCCACCGGGCCTCAACAGGCCACAGCCCGCCCCGGCGGCCAGGTCGTACGGGTGTCCTAATCCAGTATGCACACGGTCGTCGTGGATCAATCCTTACAAGATCAACCCAGCAACGTACTTGACACTCCGTCAAGAAGATCGCCGCCAGCCGCCACCGGTCCGCGCGACGCGGGCGCGGCGGGGCCCGACCGCGGTTCCGCCCGGCGCGGCGGGCACCGGACCGGCCGTTCCCGGCGAAGCGGCCCCTCGGCCACGGGCCGTCGGCCTCCACCACCGACCCGCACGCGGCATACACGAAGGGGCCCGCGATCACGGGCCCCACACACCAGGTCTTTCCGGCCGTCACCTCATCACCGGGCAGATTTCCGCCAATACTTGGCCGACGGCGTCGCCCCCGCGGGTGCGGGGGCGACGCCGATCGAGACCGCTCAGCCGGCCGCCATCACCGCGCCGGTCAGCAGCAGCGGCCCCACCGACCGCTGCACCGACTGGGACATCCCCGCGACCCCCAGGTACGAGGCCCGGGCGCGCGGCGGGGCGAGGCTGACCGCCAGCTCCCAGGAGCTCACCGAGCGCATGAGTTCGGCCAAGGTGACCAGGGCCGCGGCGGCCAGCAGCGCGATCGAGGCGGTCCACGGCCCGCCGTCCGTGGAGAGCGCGATCAACAGGCAGGCGGTGAGGAGGATCACCCCGTACCAGCCGACCGCCGTGGTCGCCCCGCCCGGGCGCTCGGCCCAGGCGGAGACCTTCAGCTGCAACAGCACCACGAGCACGGTGTTGAGGGTCAGGAACACCGGGACGACGGCGTGCGGCGCGTCGGTGTGGTGGATGAGCCACAGCGGCAGGCCGACGTTGAGGATCGAATCGTCCAGGCACATCGGCAGGTCCAGCAGGACGAACAGCAGGTAGCCGCGGTCACGCCAGGGGCTCGGTACGGCGGTCGGCTCCTCCAGCGGGCCCTCGGACGGCTCCGCCGCCACCAGGCCGCGCCCGGCGGGCTCCTCGGTGCGCCGGATCAGCACGGCGGCCAGCAGGTACGAGAGCGCGTTGGCCGCGATCAGCGCGCGGTAGGCGGTCGTCGTGCCGACCGCCAGCCCGATCGCCGAGACGCCCGCGCCGACGGCGTAGCCGGCGTTGGCCACGCTGCGGAACAGCGCCTGGTACGTGCCGCGCCGCTCCCCCGCGACCCGGGTGGCGAAGAGCATCTCCAGGGTCTTGGCGCCCCGTTCCGCCAGGCAGATCAGGGCGACCGTGGCGAGCAGCACGGCGAAGTGGTCGGCCACCAGCAGCAGGCCCATCGCCCCCAGCCGCAGCAGGTGGCACCCGGTCAACAGCCCGCGCAGCGACAGCCGTTCGGCGGCCCGCCCGGCCAGCGGCGAGCCGGCGATCCCGGCGACGGCACCCACCCCGAGCAGCAGGCCGAGCTGTCGGGCGTCCATCCCGCACACGTAGGTGAAGTAGAGCACCGAGGCCGCCGCCCACACGCCGGTGCCGGTCCGGTCCACGCCCTGGGCCAGCAGCATGATCCGGGCGTCCCGCCCGCCCGGCGGCCGCCGCAGCTGAGCCCACAGTCCGTTCCCCCGCATGACAGTTCCCCGTTTCGCGTTCAGCATTAATCTCGACAT
>NZ_JAFLNG010000719.1 GCF_017427025.1 Streptomyces sp. FH025 | reverse complement strand
CGTGCTGTAAGGGGAGATACGGGAGGGGGATCGTGGAGAAGAACGGGTCGGAACGGGCCCGTCGGCATCATGAGGGGCAAGCGGCGTACCTTCCCCTCCGGTTGCCCGGAGGGGAAGGCCACCGTGCACGTCGAATCAGTTGCCTTGCCTGATGTCGCTCAACGACCCGCTGACGTTCAGGAGTTCGTGGCAGGCCGCCGCCTGCTTGCCCGAGGCCGGGGTGCCAGGGGTCTCGCAGGTCACGCTCGCCGTCACCGCCTGGTCCTCGGGGACCTGGATGGGAGTCACCCAGTGGTAGTCCTGGTTGCGGAAGGTCTCCAGCGCGATGGTAGTGATCGTCTGGTTGCCGGCCGTGATGGTCACTAGCCCCTGGTCGCCCTGGAAGTTGGCGACCACGATGTCAGTGATATCGAACACTTTGCCGTGTGGAACCTGGTAACTGCCCGTCGCAGAGGCACTATTGGCGGTCTGCACGTCGATGGTGGCGGAGCTCTGCTGACCGGTGCCCGGTACGGCCAGGCCGCCCGGGCCGCCGCCGCGGCCGGTGGTGCCGGGGCTCTGCTGTCCGGTGCCGGGCTTGCCCGGGGTGCCGGTGTTCCCGCCGGACGGGGCCGTCGGTGCGCCGCCGTCGGGGGCGGCGGAGGTCGGCGCCGGGGTGGCGGACTGCTGGGCGACGGCCTGCTCGGCGGCCTGCTTCGCGGAGCTGCGCACCGCCGGGCGGACCAGGGCGAACCAGGCCAGCAGCAGCGCGAGCAGCGCCGCGAGGAGCGCGAGCAGCCACTTGGGGAGGATGGGCAGTTGAATGAATTCGCCGTCAAGGGTGGGGTGTTGGGTGGCCGGGGCGGCCTCCGACTTGCCGTCGGCCCCCTTGTCGCCCGCGGCCTCCGCCAGGCCCGCCGTGACCTCGAACGGCCAGGACACCGGCTTGCCGAACCAGATCAGCTTGCGCCGACGCGCCTGCACCCGCAGCTCGCCGGACTCGCCCGGTTCGAGGCGCAGCCGCTCCGGCGTGACCCGGAACCGCAGGTCCTCGCCGGCCTGTCCGGGTGTGAGGACGATGGTGCCGGGGGCGTTCCCGAGGTTGCGCACCGACGTCCGGTAGCGGCCGCGCAGCCAGCCGCGACGGCGGCGCGGGGCGAGCGCGGCCTGGAGCTCGTGGAACGGCGTCACCGTGACGGTCGCCTCGGGAACCGTCACCAGATCCGGGCGCTCGGTCGGCAACACCCGGATGCCGAGCGGGAATTCACCGGCCCGTGCGGAGGGCGAACGCGGCGGGGCCAACCGGACCGTCACCGTCTCGGATGTCCCCGGGTAGAGCGAGACCCGGGCCGGCTCGACAGTCGTCCACGCGGCGCAGTCGCCGACCACCTCCAGCGTGTACGCCTCAACGATGTCGAGGTCGTTGCGTACCGTCAGGGTCGTGGTGGCCACGCCACCGGGCGCCACCGTCAGTGCGGGCAGGCCGAGTTCGGCGGATGTGGTCATAGCGTGACGGTAGGACCGCAGGGCGGCCCGAGGAGAGAGCCGTACGGGCAAGCCGTGGGCACACCCCTTGCCCGTACGGGCGGACCGGCCCTGCCCGGCGCCGTCGCGCCGAACCGCGGGATCGCCCCCGCACCATCCGAACCCACGGACGCCCGCACCCTCTGACCCGCGGGCGCCCCCAACCCTCAGGCCCACGGCCGACCGCGCGGTACGGCGGCCGGCCGTCACCACCCCAGGTCCACTGGAGACCCAGGGCCACTGGAGAATGGAGAATTCGATGACGTCGATCAGTACGTCTCGTGAGGAAGCCGTCGCCACCCGCCGGACCGTGGTGGCGCAGCGGTCCGGCAGTGCCAGGCCGGCCGGGCCGGGCGCCGCCACCCAGGTGCGCGTGGCGGTGTACGCGGAGGACCTCATCCTGCAGACCGGCGTGGTCCAGCAGCTGCGCCAACGGCCCGAGGTGGAGCTGCTGAGCGAGGCCGAGGCGGCGCGGGCGGACGTCTCCCTGCTGGTGGTCGACGCCCTGACCGAGGCGGTGGCCGAGCACCTGCGCCGGCTGCGGCTCGCCACCTCGGGCCGGATAGGCCTGGTGGTGGGGCACTTCGAGGCCGGCGGGCTGCAGACGATCGTCGAGTGCGGGGTCGCCGCCGTGCTGCGCCGCTCGGAGGCGGACCAGGACCGGCTAGTGCACCTCATCACCGCGCTGGCCAACGGCGAGGGCGTCATGCCCGGGGACCTGCTCGGCGAGCTGCTCGACCGGATCGGGATGCTCCAGCGCACCATGCTGGACGGGCGGGGCCTGACCCTGTCGACGTTAACGGCCCGGGAGGCGGAGATGCTGAAGCTGGTCGCCGAAGGCTTCGACACCAGTGAGATCGCCACCAAGACCTCGTACTCCGAACGCACCGTCAAGAACGTGCTGCACGAGATCATCACGCGGCTGGGCCTGCGCAACCGGGCGCACGCGGTGGGGTACGCCATGCGGCGCGGCCTGATCTGAAGTCACAGTCAAGACCCACGGCCGTGGCGGCCTGCCCTTTGGGGGCACAGGGCGTTGCCCCCGGCTCGGGTGCCCGGGCTCTGTTCCCGGGTGCCCGGGCCGGGGAGACTGCGGGGGAGACCGCCCCTGCCATCCTGTGAGGTCGAGCCGTGATCGGCGCCACCGGCACTCCCCGCTCCATCCGGCGGCCGGCCCGGGCCGCCGCCGCCGTCCTGCTCGCGTTGGCGACGGCCTTGGTGACCTTGGGTTCCGCAGCCCCGGAGGGGCAGGGCAGCCCCACGGCGCAGGCCGCCGCGGCCGACCCGGCCGCCGGGCGGATCGTCTACGCCGGCACGAATCACCGCGGCCTCGGCCGGGTGACGGGCGCGGCGGACAGCAGCCCGCTGTTCGGGCCGGGCCCGATCCACTTCGACCAGGACCCCTCGGCCCGGGGCGGCGAACTGGTCTTCACCAGCCTGCGCGACGGCCCGCTGCCGCAGGTGTACCTGCGCGACGCGGCCGGCGCGGTGCACCGGCTCACCACCGGCATGGACACCGCCCACCCCGCCCTCGCCCCGGACGGCAAGGGCGTCGTCTTCGAGGCCCTGGAGCCCCGTGGCGACGGCGGCTCCCAGCACGTCCTGTGGGCGGTCAACCGGGACGGCAGCGGGCTGCGCCGGATCACCGACGGCGCGGCCGACGAGACCCACCCCACGGTCTCGCCCGACGGCAAGTGGATCGCGTACGCCTGCACCGGCCAGCCGGGGCACATCCAGATCTTCCTGCGGCCGTTCGGCGGCGGCGCTCCGGTCAAGATCTCCAACGTGACCAGCGGGGACGCGATCGACCCGACCTGGAACCCGGTCGACGACGACGAGCACCGCAACCAGATCGTCTACACCTGGGACCAGGGCGACAAGGGCCGCACCCTGATCCTCACCTCGCCCACCGGCGGCGAGAAGGCCTTCTTCCCCGGCACCGGCTCCACCTGGAGGACCGGCTCCGCCTCCTGGCTGGCCGACGGCACCGGGGTGCTCTTCCTGAGCGCCGACCGGCTCACCCCCGCGCCCCCGGGGCCGCCGACCGACCCCGCCCAGCCGCCGGTCGTCAACCTGTACCGCGCCCCGACCTGCTCCTGCACCGAACCCCAACTGCTCTACAGCACCAACCGGTTGATCGCGGCCCCGACCTGGCTCGGCACCCAGGCCGAGGGCGGGCCCGTCGTGGAACAGGCCAGCGCCTCGGCCGCCAACGTCGCCGACCTCCAGGACATCCGCCCCGACGGCGCCGACCCGCGCGACCTCGGCGTCAGCATCCTCCGGGAGGACCCGGCCGCCGTTCGGCGGCGGCGCTCCGGTCAAGATCTCCAACGTGACCAGCGGGGACGC
>NZ_JAFLNG010000718.1 GCF_017427025.1 Streptomyces sp. FH025 | reverse complement strand
CGTACGGCAGTTCACCGTTCGTCCGAGGGTGCGGTGGGCGCGCACCGGGCGCTTCAGGTGGCCCAGGAAAACGCAAGATCACTGGACCTGTCGGGCGGTCCATTCGCCCCCTAGCGTGACTCCCGAGACACCGGCCACCCGACAGGAGAGACGTGCCGAACCACCGCACCGCCCGTTCCGCCGCACTGCCGCCCCCCGGACCCCAACGGACCCTCGCGGCCGCCCAGTTGGCGAGCGCCGTGGGCGACGGCGCGTACTACACCACCTCCGCGCTCTACTTCACCCGTGTCGTCGGCATGTCGGTGACCGCCCTCGGGGCCGGCCTCGCCGTGGCCTGGGCGCTCGGTTCGCTCGCAGGCGTCCCGCTCGGCCACCTCGCCGACCGCCGGGGCCCGCGCCGTACGGCGGTCGCGCTCGCGCTCGGCGCGGCGGGCGTGGTCGCCGCCTTCCTGGTGATCCGCTCCTACGGACCGTTCATGCTCGCGGTGTGCCTCTTCGCCACCCTGCAGTCCGGGCTCACCGCCGCCCGGCAGGCGCTGGTCGCGGGCCTGGTCCCGCCCGCCGAGCGAACCGGGCTGCTCGCCCACCTCCAGTCAACCCTCAACGGCGGACTGGCCGTCGGCGCGGCCATCGGCGGCGTCGCGCTCACCCTCGGCACCCGTACCGGCTACCTCGGTGCCTTCGCCGTCACCGGGCTCGGCTTCCTGGTCGGCGCGCTGCTCCTGCGGCGGCTGCCCGAAGTCCCGCCCGCGCCGTCCGGGCCGGGCGACGGCCCGCGCCTGGCCGTGCTGCGGGACCGGCGCTACGCCGCGGTCACCGCCGTCAACACCGTGCTGTTGCTCCGGATGCCGCTGCTCAGCCTGGTCCTTCCGCTGTGGATCGCCGAACGGGCCCCCGGGCTCGGATGGCTCGGATCGGCACTGTTCGTCCTCAACACCCTCGCGGTGCTGGCCCTCCAGGTCCGTACGGCGCGCGGCGTCACCGGCCTCGACTCGGCGGTGCGCGCCGTCCGCTCGGCCGGGGCGCTGCTGCTCGCCTCCTGCGCGGTCTGCGGACTGTCGGCCCTGGACGTGCCGGTCTGGGCGGTCGGCGCGCTGCTGGTGGCCGCGGCCGGGCTTCAGGTGGCCGGGGAGATGCGGCAGTCGGCCGGCTCCTGGCAGCTCGGATTCGACCTCGCGCCGCCGGAGCGGATCGGCCAGTACCAGGGCTTCTTCAACACCGGCGTGGCCGTGGCCCGCACCCTGGGCCCGCTGCTGCTCACCGCGCTGCTGCTGGACGGCGGACTCGCGGGCTGGCTGCTCCTCGGGGCCCTGTTCCTCGCCGCCGGGTACGCGATGGGCCCGGTCGCCCGCTGGGCGGCGGTCGGCCGCCACCCGGGCCCCGCCCCGGCGATCGCCGTCCCGGGCTGAGCCGGGGCGAGCGGCCCCGGCCGGCCCCGGCCGGAAAACGGTGGCCCCGGCCCGCCGCCCGCTGGCATGCTGGCCGCGTGGACCGACCCCAGATCTCGCTCGACTTCGCCCCTGAGCTGCACCTCTTCATCTCCGCACCCCGGCGGGCGGGCCGCACCGCGCTGCGCACGGACGGCACCTCCAGCCTCGGCCACGTGATCGAGTCCCTGGGCGTCCCGCTCACCGAGGTCGGCGCCCTGCTGGTGGACGGGCGGCCGGTGCCCGACGCGTACGTGCCGGCCGACGCCGAGCACGTCACCGTCGAGGCCGTCGCCCGGCCGCAGCCCTCGTCCGCCCCGCCGCGCTTCCTGCTGGACGTCCACCTCGGCACCCTCGCCCGCCGCCTGCGCCTGCTCGGCGTCGACGCCGCCTACGAGAACCCCGACATCGGCGACGCCGCGCTGGCCGCCCGCTCCGCCGCCGAGCAGCGCGTCATGCTCTCCCGCGACCGGGGCCTGCTGCGCCGCCGCGAACTGTGGGCCGGCGCGTACGTCTACAGCCACCGCCCCGCCGAGCAGCTGCGCGACGTGCTCTCGCGCTTCGCCCCGCCGCTCGCCCCCTGGACCCGCTGCACCACCTGCAACGGCACGCTGCGCACCGTGACCAAGACCTCGGTGCGCGAGCAGCTGCGGGACGGCACCGAGCGCTCCTACGACGCCTTCGCCCAGTGCACCGAGTGCGGGCAGGCCTACTGGCGCGGCGCCCACCACGCCCGGCTGGAGGGCATCGTCACCGACGCCGTGCGCGAGTTCGGGAGCCTCCCGGGGTAGTGGCTCAGGGGCGGTCACCCGCGGCCGCGTATGGCGGGCCCCGGCGCGGCCGTGGTCTCATCGAAGGCCGGGGACGAGCCCAGGAACTCCCCGCCGAGGAGAGAGGCCGGGTCGTCGGATGAACGGTCAGCCGGTGCCACAGCCCTTCCGGACCGCCGAGATCGGTGACACCCCCGAGGTGACCGCTCCGGACGGGGCCACGGTGCACCCGCTGCTGGTGCTGGAGGGGCGGGGGAGCCTCGCCGTGTTCGAACTGGACCCCGGGGAGGTCACGCACGCGGTGTCGCACGCCACCGTGCAGGAGCTGTGGCAGGTCACGGCGGGCGGCGGCGAGCTGTGGCGGCGCCAGGGCGGCCGGGAGGAGACCGTCCGGCTCGCACCCGGGACGGCCGTCTCGATCCCGCTCGGCACCGCCTTCCAGTTCCGCGCCGACCCGGACGGCGACGGGCCGCTGCGCATCACGGCCGTCACCATGCCGCCCTGGCCGGGGACGGACAGCGAGGCCCGGCCCGAGGACGGCCCCTGGGAGGCGACCGTCCGATGAACCGGGGAGCACGCGCCGGGGGCCGGTCACGGCGCGTGCAGGCCGAGGGGCCGGCTGTGGGTGGTGCGGCCGCCCGTCCGGGTCGGGTGGGGTTCGGGCCGGGGTAGCGGTCAGGCCCTCGCCCGTACGGCGCAGCGAGCCGGTGAAGCGATCCCGTCCGGCAGGACGAACGGGGCCGACGCCAGGTGCCCCCGAGCGGTGCAGCCGAAGGAATCGGTGGTGACCAGCACCCGGCCGGAGGAGAGGAGCGCCTCTCAACCCCGCCGGTGGGCCGGAACGGTCACCCGCCAGCGCTCCGTGATCCGGATGCTGACGGCTCTCACCGCGCGACGGGGGCGGTCCCGGCGAGTGCCTACGGAGCCCTGACGACGGACAATCGCCCCAGGACCCGAGGAGGTGACCGCGGTGCAGCCGGCGGAGTTCGAGGTGATGATCGAGATCCCGCAGGGGTCGCGGAACAAGTACGTGATGGACTTCGACGCGGGCCGGATCCGCCTCGACCGCACGCTGTTCACCGCCACCCGGTACCCCGCGGACTACGGCTTCGTCGAGGGCACCCTCGGCGGGGACGGAGAGCCCCTGGACGCCCTGGTCCTCGGCGGCGAGCCCGCCTTCCCCGGCTGCGAGCGCGCGTGCCGCGCGGTCGGCATGTGGGTGATGCGCGACGAGCGCGGCCCGGACCAGAAGGTGCTCTGCGTCCCGGCCCGGGACCCTCGCTACACCGAACTGCGGGACATCGGGGACCTGCGGGAGTTCGACCTGCTGGAGATCACGCACTTCTTCGCGGTGTACAAGGACCTCGAACGCGGCAAGTCCGTCGAGGGCTCGCACTGGGCCGGGCGCGCGGCCGCGTACGCGGAGATCGCCGAGTCCCGGGCCCGGGCGGTGGGGACGCGCTTCGCCCGCCCGGCCTGACCGGCGCCCGGGCCGGGGAGTGCCCAGGGGGAGTGCTCAGAGCGTGGCGCTGCCGATGATCGCCCGGACCTGGTCGGAGATCGCGGCCTCGTTGTGCTCGAACTCCGGTGAGGTGATCACGCTCTGCCGGGCCGGGAGGCCGGTGAGCACGGGGGTGTGCAGGTGCCCGCCGGGGAGTTCGGGG
>NZ_JAFLNG010000717.1 GCF_017427025.1 Streptomyces sp. FH025 | reverse complement strand
GCCCTCGCCCTGGTCACCGTCTTCCTCGCGGCGGCCTTCCCCCGTCTCGCCGACCGCGGCGCCGACGCGGCGCTCCAGGGCTTCGTCAGCCGGAACGGCTTCATCCAGAGCAGCCTGCAGACCACCTCCAAGGTCGTCGACGACGACGAGGCGCTCAAGCTCGACCGGGTGCAGCAGACCCTGGTCGAGACGTTCGGCCGTGAGCTGACGCTGGCCCGGTCGGGCGGGGCCTACGGTGCCCGCGCCCTGAGCGACCGCGGCATGGGCAATCCGGAGTACGTGCGGATCGCGGAGAAGAGGACCGACCCGGTCCTCGGGCTGCTCTACCTGCCCGGCCTGGCCGCCCGGGTCACCCTCACCGACGGCACCTGGCCGACCCCCGGCGCCGTCGGCGATCCGCTGCCGATCGTGATCAGCAAGAAGGCCGCCGAGACCATCCACATCAAGCTCGGTGACGTCATCGACAACGGCGTCGAGGGCTCGGGCGCCAAGCGGACCACCGTGGTGGTCGGCCTCTACCAGGTCAACGACCCCCAGGACCCGTTCTGGGAGGACCTCGGCTGCCCTGCCCGCGCCTGCCTGAGGCTCGACCCCGAGCACGAGCACTGGATGACCAGCGGATTCGTCGACGGAGGCAGCCTGCCCGCGATGGCCCGCTGGGGTTCGAACGCCGAGAACTTCTGGCGGCTGCCCGTCGACCCCGCCTCACTGCACGCCGACCGGCTCGACCGCACCCGCGGCGCCGTCAGCTCCTTCCTGACCGGGCCCGGTGCCACCGCCCTGGCCGGCACGACCGGGCGCGCCGACCTGCACACCTCCTCGGGCCTTCCCGACATCCTCAGCCGGGCGGACGAGCGCTACCGGGCCTCGCTGCCGCTCAGCACGATCGGCCCGGTCGGCGTCGCGGGCGTCGCCGCCGTGGTGCTGTTCCTGGCCGCCGCGCTCACCACCGACCGGCGCGCCGCCGAGATCCGGCTGCTCCGGGCCCGCGGCGGATCCCTCGCCGGGGTGCTGCGACGGCTGCTCGGCGAGGGGGCGGTCATCGTCCTGCCGGCCGCCGTGCTCGGCACGGCCCTCGCCCTGGTGCTGCTGCCCACTCCCCGGTGGGACCGCTCGGTGATGTCGGCCCTGGTCGCGACCCTGATCGCCCTGCTGGCCTTTCCGGCCCGCGCGGCCCTGCTGTGGGCACGCCGACGGGCGGTCGGCGGCCGGCGCCGGCTGGTCGGCGAACTCGCCGTCCTGGCGGTCACCGTCGCGGCCGTGGCGGAGGTCCGGCGCCGGGGCGTCGGCCACTCCGGGGCCGCGGTGGACCCGCTGCTGGTGGCCGCCCCGCTGCTGCTCGCCGTCACCGGAGGGCTGCTGCTGGCCCGGATCGAGCCGGTGGCGGTCGGCTGGCTGTCCGCCCTCGCCGGCCGGGGCCGCGGCCTGATCGGCTTCCTCGGCCTGGCCCGGGCCGCCCGCGACACCGCGGGCCGCCGCCGGCCCTCCGTGCTGCCGCTGCTGGCCCTGCTGATCGCCGTCACCACGACCGGCTTCGGCGCCACCGTGCTCGACACCGTCGATCAGGTGCGGACCCGCGCCGCGCGCATCGCCACGGGCGGGGACATCCGCGTCTCCCTCCCGGACTACGCCACCCTGACCGGGTCGTTCACCGAGGCCGCCGCCGCGCTGCCGGGCGTCCGGGCCTCGACCGGGGCCTGGGTCGAGCCCAAGGCCCGCCTCGTCGGCGCCGACCAGACCTACACCGAGGCCTACCTGGTGATGGTGGTCGATCCGGCGGCGTACGCCGAGGTCGCCCGGACCCTCGGGGCCGGCGAGTTCGACCCGGCGAAGCTCGCCGCAGCCCCCGGCGGCCGGGACACCCCCGTGCCCGCCCTGGTCAGCCGCGACCTGGCCAAACGCCTGGCCGCAGGCTCGTCCCAGGTACGCACGCCCAACGGCAGCGACCTACGCCTCACCGTCGCCGCGACCGTCGGCGCCACCCCCGCCCTGCCGGACCCGGGCAAGCCGTTCGTCGTGGTGCCCGCCGGCCCCGCCTGGGAGCGACTGCCGGACGCCAAGCGGGTGAACGAGTGGTTCGCCGTCGGCGACGTCGACCCCGAAGGGGTCAGGACGGCCCTGCGGGACAACAGCGGGGCCCGGCCGGTCGGTCTGGCCAAGCTGATCGCGGACGGCGCCACCGCCGTCGGCAAGGACACCCACGGCCTGCCTGCGGGATACACGGTGCACAGCAGCGCCGAGGCCACCACCGCGCTCGGCGACGACCCGCTGCAGCACGCCGCCGGACGGCTGTTCTGGTACGGGGCCGCCGCCAGTGCCGGGTTCGCCCTGCTCGCCGTGCTGCTGACGCTGTTCCGGGCCGCGCCCGACCGTACGGCGCTGCTCGCCCGGCTGCGCACCATGGGCCTGCGGCCCCGCCAGGGGCTGGTGCTGATCGTCACCGAGGCGCTGCCGCAGACCGTGGCGGCGGCCGTCGGCGGCGGACTGGTCGCGGTCGCGGCGGTCGCCCTGCTGGGCGGCGCCTTCGACATCTCGACGCTGGTCGGTGCCAGGGTCGGGGAGGTCATCACCCCCGTGCTGCTGCCCGTGCTGCTGCCCACCGCGGGCCTGGCCCTGCTGGTCGGCCTCGGGGTGGTGCTGGAGACGCTGGTCGCCGGCCGCCGCCAGATCGCCACCGAACTGCGGGCGGGGGAGCGGTCATGACAGCGTTACCAGCGGTCCGGACCCGCGTAGCGCACCTCCAGCAGCAACTGCTGCACTCTCGCGGGGGCCGCCACGTCGCCAGCCGCGGCAACGAGGCATAGTCCGCACGGGGTGCAGGCCTCGGGCGGCGGCGCCATGGGCGCAGGTCCCCTGGGGTGTGTCCCCCTCCGTGCCCGGCCAGTCGGTGGCTTCGGCATCGACCGGTCAGGGTCGGCGTTCGGCCAGGTGGCGCTGGAGGTCGAGGTGGCGGAACTGGTACACCGCCCCTGCCTGTCGCAGTACCCCTCGGCGCTCGTGCGCGTCCGCCAGGAAGCCCATCAGCCGCCAGGGCACACGGCCGCGCGCGGCCAGCACGAACCGTGCCACCACGAATTTCCACCACACCGATCTGGCGAGCGCCAGTAGGAGCCCCAACAGCAGCCCGGCCCAGAGCCCGACTCCGAGTCCGGTCACGAGTCCACCTGCGAGCCCGACTCCGAGTCCGGTGACGAGACCGGTCAGGAGCCAAGTCGTGAGCCCGATCGTCCAGAAGGTGCGGCGGTCGCGCGCCAGAACGGCGCTTGGTCCCACGGAGGTGGCCAGGTCGGACGGCACCGAGCTGAGCCCGTTTTCGATCGCGAAGATCAGCCCGTACACGAGGACGGTCACGAACGCGGTCTGAAGCCCCGCGTGAAGCCCGCCGGCTACGAGCCCGCCGGCGAAGACGCCCGCGAGGATCAGCAGGGGTAGGCCCTTGAATCTGGACCAATCCGGTGCCCAGCGGATCCCCGCACTCGGGTCGGCGTCCACCTTGCTCATTCTCTCCGCGACTGCCCAGGACAGGTACCCACTGGCGATTGCGGGAATCAGGCCGATGATCAACCCGACAGTGAGCCCGAGCGCGAGATCGCCACTGAGCCCGAGCGCGAGACCGAATGCCAGCTCGAACGCCAGCCCGAACATCAGCCCGGACGTGAGGCCGGCCACGAGGCCCAGCCGATGCCTGGCCAGGGCCTTGTGAAGGTGCCACCAGGCAAGGTCGGGGGTGCCGCCGAGGTTGTACTCGAGGTGGCGGGCGAGGAAGGCGAGCGTTTCCTGACCCTGCTGGGCGCTCCATGGGCTGGGGTGGTGCGGGTGGGGGCGGTATGCGGCCGGGACGAACGCCGCGAACAGGTGCGCTT
>NZ_JAFLNG010000716.1 GCF_017427025.1 Streptomyces sp. FH025 | reverse complement strand
CGGTCAGCAGCGTCCAGTGCGGGCCGCGGAAGGCGTCGAAGAGGCGGGTGCCGCCCCGGCGGCCGTCCGGCGCGCGGTCGCCGGCCCGCAGGGCGTCGTCGGCGAGGGCCGGGCGGGTGTCCACGGCGAGCGAGGACGCCCGGTAGCCGAGGCCGAGCTGCTGGGTGGCCCGGCCGCGGCGGACCTCGCCCCGGTGGACCCGGGTGGACAGGTCCAGCATGGCGGCCGCGTTGGCACGGCGCTCCTCCTCATAGGTGTCGAGCAGGGCGGCGTCCGCGCGGCCGGACAGTACGGCGGCCAGCTTCCAGCCGAGGTTGTAGGCGTCCTGGATGCTGGTGTTCAGGCCCTGCCCGCCCGCCGGGGAGTGCACGTGGGCGGCGTCGCCGGCGAGGAAGACCCGGCCGGACCGGAAGCGGTCGGCGAGCGCCGCGCGGGGCCGGAACTCGGACGCCCAGCGCACGCCGGTCAGCTGGTCGGCGCGCAGGTGCGAGCGCTCGGCGACGAGGGCGCGCAGGCCGTCGAGCGAGAGGTCGGCGGTGGTGCCCTCCGGGTACTGGGCGACGAGCTGGAACTCCTCCGTCCCGGCCAGCGGGCAGATCGCGAGCATGCCCTGCTCGGCCTCGAAGACGTGCCAGTGCTCGCGGTCGAGCCCGGTGAGGTACACGTCGGCGACGAGCATCGGGGTCGGGTCCACCGTCTCCCCGGTCATCCCGATGCCGAGCAGCCGGCGCACCGTCGAGCGTCCGCCGTCGGCGGCGACCAGGTAGCGCGCCCGGACCGGACCGCCGCTCGCGAACTCGGCGGTCACGCCGTCCTCGTCCTGCATCAGGCCGACCAGTTCGCGGCCGAAGGCGACCTCGCCGCCCAGCTCGCGCAGCCGCGCGTACAGCACCTGCTGGGTGCGCCACTGCGGCAGCATCAGCGTCTCGGTGTACGGCTCGGCCTCGGAGGGCTCGGTCGGGTCGTACATCCGGCGTTCGCCCTGCGGCTCGCCGTCGCGCCAGAACAGGTTGGGCGGGTAGTGGCCGGCCACCGCGCGGACCTCGTCGAGCACGCCGAGGTCGTCCAGGACCTCCAGGGTGCGCGGCTGGAGGCCCTTGCCGCGGGAGCCGGGGAAGAGCGCCGGCCCGCGTTCGACCGCCAGCGCGGTGACGCCGCGCCGGGCGAGGTCCAGTGCCAGCGCGAGGCCGGTGGGCCCGGCGCCGATGATCAGGACCTCGGTGGTCGTGCCGTGGAAAGCCATGTCCTGAAGATCCTCTCCCTGGAAATCGATGTCGCGGATCGCCACGGAAACCTCCTTAACGTTGTTAAGTAGCCGTTGCCCGCAGCTTGCACTTAACGGCGTTAAACTGTCAACCGTGACACTGCGGAGAACCCCCAAGCTCGACCACGCCCAGGTCGTCGACACCGCGCTGAGGCTGCTGAACGAGGCCGGTCTCGACGGCCTCACCCTGCGCGCGATCGCCGCCGAACTGGACGTCAAGGCACCGGCGCTGTACTGGCACTTCAAGGACAAGCAGGCGCTGCTCGACGAGATGGCGACCGAGATCATGCGCCGCATGACGGCCGAGGCGCCGCCACCGACGGACGACTGGCGCCAGGAGTACCTCGCGACCATGCGCACGCTCCGCGCCCACCTGCTGCGCTACCGCGACGGCGCGAAGGTCTACAGCGGCGCCCGCTTCACGGACACCTCCTACGCCCCCGGCCTGGACGCCGCGCTGCGCGTGCTGATCGGGGCCGGCTTCAGCCCGGCCGCCGCCGCCCGCGCCTGGCAGACCGCGTACAGCTACACCATCGGCTACGTCGTCGAGGAGCAGGCCATGGGCCCCGACCCCTTCGCCGACCGGGAGGGCCACGACGTCGAGGCGCGCGCCGAGCGGCTGGCCGCCCACCCGCTGGCGGCCGAGGCGGGCCGGGTGATGTTCCAGGACTTCGACCTGGGTTTCGAGCAGGGCCTGGCGGCGGTGCTGGCCGGAGTCGAGGCGACGCTGCTGGCCTGAAATCGTCGGCGGGCATTCGCCGGAGATCGACGGAGATCGGCGGACTTGTCCGCCGATTCGCCGCCCTGACGCATCGTTTCGCACCCGGTTGGTTCACCATGGATTCACATGAACGCGTCAATCCCGTTCATGTGGCAGGTCTAGTTTCTAGCCGCCGCGACGCCGTGCTACGCGCGTCACGGCCCCAACTCCTGACACTGATGACGATGACGTCCGAGGAACCAGCCATGCACGCAGTCCCCACCCGCAAGCGGTGGCTCCGGTACGGCGCCGGCCTGGTCGGCGCGGCCTCACTGGCCGCCTTCGGCGGGGCGCCCGCCGCCTTCGCGGCCGACGGCCCGCAGACCGCCACGCCGATCAAGCACCTGGTGGTGATCTTCCAGGAGAACGTCTCCTTCGACCACTACTTCGGCACCTACCCGAACGCGGCCAACACCGCCGACGACAAGGCGAAGTTCACCGCCAAGCCGGACACCCCCAAGGTCGACGGCCTCAGCGACGACCTGCTCCACAAGAACCCCAACGGGACCAACCCGAAGCGCCTGACCCCGGCGCAGGCCGTCACCTGCGACCAGGACCACACCTACAAGGACGAGCAACTCGCCTTCGACGGCGGGAAGATGGACAAGTTCGTCGAGCACACCGACGTCGAGAGCTGCAAGGCCCCGATGTTCACCCAGCCCGGCCTGGTGATGGACTACTACGACGGCAACACCGTCACCGCCCTGTGGAACTACGCCCAGCGCTTCGCGATGAGCGACAACTCCTTCGGCACCACCTTCGGCCCGTCCACCCCCGGCGCGCTCAACCTGGTCTCGGGCCAGACCCACGGCGGCTACCCGGTCGACCCGAAGACCGGCCAGAAGACCACCGACGCCTACGTGGTCTCCTCCCCGGACGCCAACGGCGTGGGCACCGTCATCAACGACCCGGACCCGGGCTACGACGACTGCTCCAACCCCAAGCACAACCAGCTGGTGATGACCGGCAGGAACATCGGCGACCTGCTCAACGACAAGGGCGTCACCTGGGGCTGGTTCCAGGGCGGCTTCAAGCCGACCGGCACCAAGGACGGCAAGGCCGCCTGCGAAGCCGCCCACCCCAACGTCGTGGGCGCCTCGCAGACCGACTACAACCCGCACCACGAGCCGTTCCAGTACTACAAGTCCACCGCGAACCCGAGCCACCTGGCTCCGAAGAACGTGGACGAGGTCGGCCACAACGGCCAGGCGAACCACCAGTACGACCTGACCGACTTCGACGCCGCGCTGGCCAACGGCAACCTGCCCGCCGTCAGCTACCTCAAGGCCGCCAACTACCAGGACGGCCACGCCGGTTACTCCGACCCGCTGGACGAGCAGCACTTCGTGGTCGACACCCTGAACAAGCTCCAGAAGTCCAAGGACTGGGCCTCCACCGCCGTCGTCATCGCCTACGACGACTCGGACGGCTGGTACGACCACAAGTTCGCCGAGCCGGTCAACGGCTCGCGCGACGCCGCCAACGACAGCCTGAGCGGCGCCGGCCAGTGCGGCAAGGACGCCGGCTGGGGCGGCTACGCGGACCGCTGCGGCTTCGGCCCGCGCCTGCCGCTGATGGTGCTGTCGCCGTACGCCAAGGCGAACTTCGTCGACCACGCGCTCACCGACCAGTCCTCGATCCTGCGCTTCGTCGAGGACAACTGGAAGACCGGCCGGATCGGCGACTCCTCCTTCGACGAGCACGCCGGCTCCATCGAGGGCATGTTCGACTTCAAGAACGCCCAGTCGGCCACCCTGCTGCTCGACCCGGCCACCGGCCAGCCGGCCGGCGGTGACGGCTCGCAGACCGGCCAGACCGGCCAGACCGGCCAGACCGGCCAGCCCAC
>NZ_JAFLNG010000715.1 GCF_017427025.1 Streptomyces sp. FH025 | reverse complement strand
GGGTGGTGACCGGGGTGGGACTGTCGATGGTGGTGCCGTCGCCGAGCTGACCGGAGGAGTTGTGGCCCCAGGAGCGCAAGGTGTTGTCGGCGAGCAGGACGACGGTGTGTTCGCGGCCGCCGGCCACGAGCCGGATGCCGCTCATACCCGGGACGGGGACGGGGGCGGCACGGAAGTCGGTGGTGCCGTCGCCGAGTTGGCCGCAGGTGTTGCGCCCCCAGGCCCTGAGGTTGCCGCCGTCGACGAGGGCCAGGCTGTGGCCCGCGCCGGCGGCGATGTGCGTGATGCCGGCGAGGTGGTGACCCTGGGCGCTGACCGGGGTGTAGCGGTTGATGGTGGTGTTGTCGCCGAGCTGGCCGCGATCGTTGTGGCCCCAGGCCTTGAGCGTGGTGGCCCTGCCCGGAGTACCGATCAGGGCGAGGCTGTGGCCCGCGCCGGCGGCGATGCGGGTGACGCCGCTCAGGCCCTTCACGGGTACGGGGACGGTGCGGCTGGTCGACGTGCCGTCGCCGAGCTGGCCGTTGACGTTGCGGCCCCAGGCCCAGACGGTGCCGTCCTCGCGCAGGGCGACGCTGTGGTGAAGGCCTGCGGCGATCGCGACCACCTCGGTGAGACCCTCGACCCGGACGGGCACGCCGTTGTCGGCGGTGGTGCCGTCGCCGAGCTGGCCGTGGATGTTGCGACCCCAGGCGAACACGGTCCCCTCGGCGAGCAGAGCGAGGCTGTGGGCGCCGCCGGCGGCGACGTCGGTGACGTCCCTCAGGTTCACGACCCGGCCCGGCGTGTTGTGGCCGAAGCCCGTGCCGTCGCCGAGCTGTCCGGATTCGTTGGCGCCCCAGGACCGCACGGTGCCCTCGGCCAGCAGGGCCAGGCCGTGGCCGGTGGCCGCTCCCGCGCCGCCGGCGGCGATCCTGATGACCTCGGCACCGGTCAGACCGTGCACGGCGGTGGCGGAGGTCCGCAGGTCGGCCCAGGTGCCGTCGCCGAGCTGCCCGGCACGGTTGTTACCCCAGGACTTCACGTGCTTGTCCGTCATGTGACGCCTTCCCCTTCGGTGTCAGCGAGCCGAAGACGCCGGACCGGGACCACCGCCGGCCAGGCGCTTCGATCACGAACGCTACCGAAGCCACGCCACCCGACACAGGCCTCCGGGATTTGTCACACCGGCCGTGGCGTACGGGCATCGGCACCTCACCGGACACCATGTCGGACCCCGGCGCTAGGGTGCGCGCCATGACGGATTCCCTCACCCTCGCGCCGTGGTCCGAGCAGGGCCTGGACCTGCTGCACCGCCAGAACACCCCCGAACTGACCGAGCACCTGGGCGGGGTGGAGAGCACCGAACAGGTGGAGCGGCGCCACGAGCGCTACCTCGCGCTCACCGGCGGGCAGATGTTCCTGCTCCTGCACGAGGGCGAGGTCGCCGGGTCGGTCGGGTACTGGACGCACGACTGGCAGGGCCGGGACGTGTACGAGACCGGTTACGCCGTCCTGCCCGCGTTCCAGGGGCGGGGCCTGGCGGTACAGGCGCTGCTGCTGTGCGCGCGGCGGGCCGGGCGCGAGGGCACGCTGCCCTGGCTGCACGCCTTCCCCTCGGTGCACCACGGCGCCTCCAACGCGGTGTGCCGCAAGGCGGGCTTCGAGCTGGTCGGCGAGGTCGCCTTCGAGTACCCGCCCGGCCACCACATCCGCTCCAACAACTGGCGCCTGGCACTGGCCGACTGACGCGCCTGAGCGGCCCGCAGCGGGCGGCCCCGGGCCGCTCAGGCCTTCAGCAGGGGGCGAGCTCGGCGGCCCACTGCGCGGATACGGGGCGCTGTCGGGACGCTCGATGCCGTCGGCGCTCCAGCGGCCGTCGTCGTCACGGCACAGGTCGAGCGTGCGGGTGCCGTCCGGGGTGTGAGCGGTGACGAGCAGGCGGCGGGTGATGTAGTCCTCACCGGTCTCCAGCCGGTAGGTGAGCCAATAGGGCGTGGGAGTCGCGGCGGCGACACGCCCATGAGCGGTCAGCGCGGCGGGGCCGAGATCGATCCAGGCGCTCTCCAGGCCCTCGGTCTCGGTGATCCGCCAGGTGGGCACAGTGGTACGGGAAGTCATCCAGGCACCGTAGTGCCCACCCCCGACACCACGACCCGCGTCTCGACGCGGGGGGACTGCCTCTCGCGACACCGGAGGCGGGCCCTCTCGACGCGAAGGCCCACGCGGCCGCATCCTCGACCCGGTGCGTGCCCGCGCGCCGTCACCACGCCGATGTGGAGGAGCCCCTCGTGGACCGTCTCGTGCTGGACCCCACCGGCCGCGACCGCGACGCCGAGAGCGCCGAACTGTTCGCGCGCGGAGCGGCCGTCCCCGTGGACATCCTCGGCGTCCACGCCTGGGCGGTGGCCGACCCGTTGCTGCTGGAGGAACTGCTCACAGACCCGCGGGTGTCCAAGGACGCCCACCGGCACTGGCCGGACTTCGAACGGGTCGTGCCGACCTGGCCGCTGGCCCTGTGGGTGAGCGCGCGCAACATGTTCTCCGCCCACGGCGACGACCACCGCCGGCTGCGCCGACTGGTCGGCTCGGCGTTCACCGCCCGCCAGGTCGCCACCCTGACGGGGCAGGTCGAGGAGCTCACCCGCGGTCTGATCGACGCGCTCGCGAAGATCCCGCCGGGCACCGTGGTGGACCTGCGCGAGCATCTGGCCCACCCCTTGCCGATCCAGGTCATCGGCCGGCTGCTGGGCCTGCCCGCCACCCTGCGCGAGGGTTTCCGCCACCACGTCGACCGGGTCTTCTCCACCGTCCTGAGCCCCGAGGAGTCCGCCGCCAACGCCGCCGCGTTCCTCGCGATGCTGGAGGAACTGATCGCCGCCAAGCGCGAGCACCCCGGCGACGACATGACCTCGCTGCTGATCGCCGCCCGCGACACCGAGGGCGACGGCGGCGCCCTGACCGAGGAGGAACTGCGCGACACCCTGCTGCTGATCGTCTCCGCCGGCTACGAGACCACCGTCAACCTGATCGACAACGCCATCGCACTGCTGCTCACCCACCCCGAACAGCTCGACCTCGTACGCGCCGGCAAGGTCGGTTGGCCGGACGTCGTCGAGGAGGCGCTGCGCCGCGAGGCACCGGTGGCGCACCTGCCGCTGCGCTTCGCGATGGAGGACATCCGGCTGCCGGGCGGGGTGACGATCCGCCGGGGCGAGGCGATCCTGCCCGCCTACGCCGCCGCCGGCCGCCACCCGGTGCGCTACGGCGACACCGGCGCCGTCTTCGACGTCACCCGCCCGGTCAAGGACCATCTCGCCTTCGGCCACGGCCCGCACTACTGCCTCGGCGCGCCACTGGCCCGTCTGGAGGCGCGCACCGCGCTACGCGCCCTGTTCGAACGCTTCCCGCGCCTGGCCCTGGTCCCGGGCGTGGAACTGGAACCCGTGGACTCCCTGATCTCCAACGGCCACCGCGCCCTGCCCGTCCTGCTGACCGGGGAGGCGGCGCTCTGACGCCCGTCGCCGTCAGTTCACCCAGCGCGGGGCGAAACCCGCCCCCGTCCGCTCGACATAGGCCGCGCCCTCGCCCGCGAAGTGCGCCGGGAGCAGCAACTCCCCTTGGTCCGCAGCCTGTTGCAGAATCCGCAGACGGCTCTTCGCGGACCGGGCCGGGTCCAGGCAGAAGCCGCTGCTGCACGAGGGATGGGCCAGCTGCACCGGCGAGTGCAGCAGGTCCCCCGTGAACACGGCCCGTTCACCGCCCGATTCCAGGTGCAGCACCGAGGAGCCCGGCGTGTGGCCGGGGGCCTCCTGGAGGACCAGCCCTGCGCCGATGGTCCGCTCGCCCGACCACAGGTCCACCTGCCCGGCGGCCAGCACCGGCGCCACGCTGTCCGCGAACACC
>NZ_JAFLNG010000714.1 GCF_017427025.1 Streptomyces sp. FH025 | reverse complement strand
TCTTCTAGTACAGGGCGTTGTAGACGCCGCCGGCCGCGAGGCCGCCGAGGATCGGACCGACGACCGGCACCCAGGCGTACGACCAGTCGGAGCCGCCCTTGTTCGGGATCGGCAGCAGCGAGTGCACGATGCGCGGGCCGAGGTCACGGGCCGGGTTGATGGCGTAGCCGGTCGGGCCGCCGAGCGACAGGCCGATGCTGACCACGACGATCGCGACGACCGCGGTGCCGCCGGCGCCGAGCTTCGGGCTGAGGGTGAGGACCCCCATGCAGAGCACGAAGGTGCCGATGACCTCGGTGATCACGTTCTGGAACGGGTTCCGGATCTCGGGCCCGGTCGAGAAGATGCCGAGGGTGGGCTCCTCGTTGGCCTGGAACTGGCCGAGGTAGGTGAGCCAGACCATCACGGCGCCGATCATCGCGCCGAGCATCTGGGAGCCGATGTAGAGCGGCACCTGGCTCCAGTCGCCGCTCTTGACCGCGAGCGCGAGGGTGACGGCCGGGTTGAGGTGGGCCCCGGACTTCTCGCCGGTCATGTAGGCCGCGACCAGGACCGCGAAGCCCCAGCCGAAGGTGATCGCCAGCCAGCCGGCGTTGACGGCCTTCGACTTCTTGAGGGTCACAGCGGCGCAGACGCCACCGCCGAGGAGTATCAGGGCGGCGGTGCCGAGGGTTTCGCCGACGAAGACGTCGCCGTTGGAGAACGCGGACACAAGACTCCCTTGTCATATGGCCCGGAGGTGCGGGTGGGGGCGGCCGGTCGATCGCTGTGCGGGTGAGCGCACTGTGGGAGTGATCTTCCCGGCCATCGTTCGACAATGTCGACCGTCATGCGGAAGCTTCCTCCCCGGGTCGCCCCCACGTCAAGGCGGGGTTACGCAGCTGTGACCCTTCCCTCGACCCGTCCTCCGAAGTTACCCAGCGGAGCGTCCGGAATCAGGACAAAACGCTAAGGCGCGGACAGGCCTCCCGCCTGTCCGCGCCTCAGCGTGACGAAAAAACGCCGCAGTGTTCCAGCGGCCGCGAGGTGCCCCGGACCCGCCCGGGACGCCCGCTCAGAACCGCCCGGCGCCCAGGTCGCGCGAGATCGCCCGCGCCGCGCTGCGCACCGAGGCCACCAGCGAGGGCTTCACGAAGCCGTCCTCGCAGACCCGCTCGATCGGGCCGTTGACGCACACCGCGCCCACCGGGTTGCGCCGCCGGTCCTGGATCAGCGCGCCGATCGAGGCCACGCCCTCCCAGGTCTCCTCGATCGAGTCAGCCCAGCCGCGCTCGCGGATCAGCGCGCACTCGGCGTCCACGTCGGCCGCCTCGGTCAGGGTCCGCAGGGTGTACGACTCGTACGGCCCGTCGCCCAACTCGCCGCGCGCGACCGGGTCGTAGGCCACCAGTACCTTGCCCAGCGCGGTGCTGTGCAGCGGCTGCATCGAGCCCACCTCCAGCACCTGCCGGGTGTCGTCGGGCCGGAACACGTGGTGCACGACCAGCACGCCCTGCTGGTGCAGCACGCCCAGGTAGACCGTCTCCCCGGCCGCCCGGGCCAGGTCGTCCGCCCACACCAGCGCCCGGGCCCGCAGCTCGTGCACGTCCAGATAGCTCTGGCCCAGCCGCAGCAGCTCGGCGCCCAGCTGGTACTTGCCGCTCTCCGGATCCTGCTCGATGAAGCCCTCCTGCTGCAGCGTGCGCAGGATGCCGTGCGCTGTGCCCTTGGCCAGGTCCAGCGCCGTCGCGACCTCGGACAGGCCCAGCCGGCGCTCACCTCCGGCCAGCAGGCGCATGATCGCGGCGGCCCGGGAGAGCGACTGGATCGGGCCGGGCATGGGTACCTCCGCGCTGACAGGCGGTCGACATTGTCGACCGCAGTGATGACGGGACGAGTCTGCCAGGCCCTGCTCCGTCCGTGCACCTTCCCCCTCGGTAACCCGCGCTCGGCTGGCTGTTAACCTGCGCCGCCGCCCGACGAGAACGCGCCCCAACCCTCCACGCCGCCCAGCGGCCCGCGCCGCACGGCCACCTCGGCCGCCAGCGCGGCGATCCCGTCCGTCCCGACCCGGCAGCAGCCGCCGACCAGCCGCGCCCCGTCCGCCAGCCAGCCGCCCACCCGGGCCGAGCGGAAGGTCGGCTCCCCGCGCCAGTCGCGGCGGTCGGCGTCCCACACCTCCCCGCTGTTCGGGTACACCACCACCGGCTTGCCGGTCACCTCGGCGGCCACCGCCACCGCCCGGTCCGCGTCCTGCGGCGTGCAGCAGTTGACACCCACCGCCAGTACCTCGTCCACCTCCGCGGCCAGCGCGAACGCCTCCTCCAGCGGCTGCCCGGCCCGGGTCCGGTCGCCCGCCACGCTGTACGACAGCCAGGCCGGCACCCCCAGTCCGCACACCAGCTCCAGCAGCACCCGCGCCTCGTCCGCGTCGGGCACCGTCTCCAGCGCCAGCACGTCCGGCCGGGCCGCCGCCAGCACCTCCAGCCGCGGCCGGTGGAAGGCCGCCAGCTCCGCCCGGCTCAGCCCGTACCGGCCCCGGTACTCCGAACCGTCCGCCAGCACCGCCCCGTACGGGCCCACCGAGGCCGCCACCCAGCGCCGCCGCCCGCCCGGCTCGGCCCGCGCCGCCTCCCGGGCCAGCTCCACACTGCCGGCCAGCAGCCGGGCGGCCTCCGCGCGACCCACCCCGCGCCGGGCGAAGCCCTCGAAACTCGCCTGGTAGCTCGCCGTGATGGCGACGTCCGCGCCCGCCGCGAAGTACGCCCGGTGCGCCGCGACCACCGCCTCCGGATCGTCCGCCAGCAGACGTGCCGACCACAGCTCGTCCGACAGGTCGTGCCCGGCCGCGGCCAACTGGTTCGACATCCCGCCGTCCAGGACCAGGGGGCCGACCGCCAGGGCCGCGGCGAAGTCCGACGGGGGAGCAATGGGCATCTCGGTCTCCTCGGGGGCGGGTCGTTCCAGGTCACAGCCTAGAAGCCGGAGACCCTCGCCGACCGGGAAAACCGTTTGCCGCCGAGGAACGCGGTCGCTACGTTGTGCTCAGCCCGAGAACGACATCCGCGGGTGCACCGGCGAGCGCGGAGAGGAGCCGGCAGTGACGACAGTGGACGAACCGTCCCCGGGCCCCGTCACCGGGCCCGCGGCCGAGCAGGAGTGGCTCGCCGCGTACGACCCGCGCGCCTACGCCCCGATCGCCGTCACCGTCGACGTGGTCGCCCTGACCTTGCGCCAGGGCAGCCTGCACGTGCTGCTGGTCGAGCGCGGCGCCCCGCCCTACCAGGGCTGCTGGGCGCTGCCCGGCGGCTTCCTGCGCGCCGGCGAGGAGAGCCTGGACGAGGCCGCCGCCCGCGAACTCGCCGAGGAGACCGGCCTGCGGGGCTCCGGAGCCGAGGCCGCGCTCTGCCGCCTGCACCTCGAACAGCTCGGCACCTACGGCGCCCCCGAGCGGGACCCGCGGATGCACGTCGTCTCCGTCGCCTACCTCGCCTTCGCCCCGAACCTGCCCGACCCCCAGGCCGGGACGGACGCCGCGGCCGCAGCCTGGCACCCGGTCTCCGACCTCGACCTGGCCCCGCCGCCCAGCGGCCGCTCCCGAGCCGCCGGTGTGCCCGCCGACACCCACGGGGGTGGCGTCGACGGGCACACCGGCCCCCGCCCGATCGGGCTCGCCTTCGACCACGCCCGCATCCTCTCCGACGGCCTCGACAGGGTGCGCGCCAAGATCGAGTACAGCCCGCTGGCCACCGCCTTCCTCCCGTACGACTTCACCATCCCCGAGCTGCGCGCCGTCTACGAGGCCGTCTGGGACGAGAAGCTCCACCCCGGCAACTTCCACCGCAAGGTCCTCTCCGTCCCCGGCTTCGTCGAGAGCACCGGCACCACCACCGAGCGCGGCGGCGCC
>NZ_JAFLNG010000713.1 GCF_017427025.1 Streptomyces sp. FH025 | reverse complement strand
TGGAGACCGACGTGACGGTCGACCCACAGGGCGCGTCCGCGACCCCCGCCGGCGCCGAGATCCTGCTGGAACTGGTCGACGACGAGGGCGTCACGATCGGCACCGCCGAGAAGCTCTGGGCCCACCAGCAGCCGGGCCGGCTGCACCGGGCCTTCTCCGTGTTCCTCTTCGACCGCCAGGGGCGGCTGCTGCTGCAGCGGCGGGCGCTCGGCAAGTACCACTCCCCCGGCGTCTGGTCGAACACCTGCTGCGGGCACCCGTACCCGGACGAGCCGCCCTTCGTCGCGGCCGCCCGGCGCACCGCCGAGGAGCTGGGCGCCGCACCGGCGCTGCTCTGCGAGGCGGGGACGGTCCGCTACGACCTGCCGGACGAGGCCTCCGGGCTGATCGAGCGCGAGTGGAACCACCTGTTCGTCGGACTGGTCACCGCGCCCGTCGAGCCGAACCCGGAGGAGGTCGACGACTTCGCCTTCGTGACCGCGCAGGAGCTGCGGGAGCTGCGGGCGGAGCGGCCGTTCTCGGTCTGGTTCGAGACGGTCTTCGAGGCGGCGCTGCCGGGGATCCGGGAGATCGCCGGGCGGGACTGGTAGCGGCGGCGGGTCGCCGCGCCGCTACCGCCGCGCGGGCTCGCCACGTCGGCCCGCCGCGCGGCCCCGTGCGGGCGGCCGGGGCTCCGTGTGGGTGACTTCGGCGCGGTTTGGGTGGCCGCGACTCCGTCCGGGTGACTCCGTGCGGGTGGCTGCGGCTCCGCGCGGGTGGCTGCGACTCCGCGCGGGTGCGCCGGTCAGTTCTCGGGCTCCGCGGAGACGGGCAGCGAGGCCCAGATGACCTTGCCGCCCTCCTCCGTGCCCTCGACGTCACACGCCCCGCCGGCCTGCAGCGTCACGCTCTTCACCAGCAGCAGGCCCCGCCCGCCGGTGCGTCCGGTGTCGCTCTCCAGGGCCTTCGGACGGTACGGGTGGCCGTCCTCGACCGCGATCCGCACCCAGCCCTCGCGCACCGACAGCTCGGTGGTCACCTCGGGCGACAGCTCGGCCGCGTGCTTCACCGCGTTGCCGACCAGCTCGGAGACGATCAGCAGCAGGTCGTCCACCAGCTCCTGGTAGCGCACCCCGGTCATGCCCTGGGCCAGCAGGCGGTCCCGTACCGCGTGCCGGGTGCGTGGCACCGAGGCCTCGACTGCGGGCAGTGGGAAGCGCCACACACCCTCGGCCGGGCCACCAGGTCGGCCGGACCGGTCGGGCCGGTCGGTGTCGGTACGGCCCCCGTCGGTGCGCCCGGCTTCGCTGCGCCCGGCTTCCGGCGTGCTGTGTCTCGGCTCACCGCGTCTCGACTCGCCGTGTCTCGGCTCGGCCTTCGCCGTCGCGCTGATCTGCTCCACGTCCAGCCGCCCTCCGTCCGCGACCCGGGATTCAGGCGACCCGGGGAATCAGGCGATCCGCTCATGGCGCCCTCGGTCCACAGAGGCTAGGAGAGCGGTCCGCGCGGCCGGGGCACCGTCGACAAGTTGCCCGTGTCGGATCGGTTCCGACGGGAGGTGATCGTGCGCGGAGGGCTAACCGACCGTTTGCTTCGCGCTCACCACCGCTTCGGCCGGGGTTCGAGCACCCTCGCGAGCCATCCCATCGGTCCCGGGCGTGCCGGTCAGCCCACCCGGCGGGGAAACGCAGGTGAGAAGCACTCCAGAACCCTGGTAATGTTCTCTCTGTCGCCGAGGGGGCGAGAGAAAAACCCCCGAAGCACACACCCCGTCCGGGTGGCGGAATGGCAGACGCGCTAGCTTGAGGTGCTAGTGCCCTTTATCGGGCGTGGGGGTTCAAGTCCCCCCTCGGACACAGTCGAAATTCCCCGTGGGATCCGAAAGGAACTCACGGGGAATTTCTTTTTTCTTCCGGATCCCCTCCCCGATCGACTGCCGGTGATCCACTTCCGCTGATCCACTGCGACAGCCGGGCCACATCGGCCCCCTGCGGTGTGGCGCCGGTCTCTCCGCAAGGGCCGAGCGTCCGAAAAGCGGACACGAGATGGCAACGATCGGGTGGTTTTGAGCTTCCTCTGAGGTTTTCGTCCCATTTCGGACCATAGGCTGCTGGGGTTTGTCCGAAATACCGATCCAAAACGGTAAAACCACCGACACCATCCGCTGAACCACGAGCGAGAGGACCGATACGTTGAGTGAGCCCGATTCGTCGACGGCATCACACCAGAACTACCGCCGATCGCTCGGCACTATCAGCCTGACTGCCGTCGGGCTGGGGTCGATCATCGGATCCGGGTGGTTGTTCGGCGCCGAGCGAGCCGCCAAGCTCGCCGGGCCCGCCTCGATCCTCGCCTGGGTCATCGGCGCCGCCGTGGCGCTGACCATCGCGCTCACGTACAGCGAGCTGGGCTCGATGTTCCCCAAGGCCGGCGGCATGGTCCGGTACGGCCAGTACTCGCACGGCTCGCTGGCCGGCTACCTCGCCGCCTGGGCCAACTGGATCGCCATCGTCTCGGTCATCCCCGGTGAGGCCACCGCCTCCGTCCAGTACATGAGCTCCTGGCACTTCGGCTGGGCGCAAGGATTGTTCAACGGCAAGGAGCTCACCCTCAGCGGGGTGGCGCTGGCGAGCGTGCTGTTGGTCATCTACTTCATCCTCAACTGGTTCGCGATCACGCTGTTCGCCAAGACCAACACGGCGATCACCGTCTTCAAGGTCGTCGTACCGACGCTGACCGCCGGCGCTCTGCTCTTCGCGCACTTCGACTCCGCGCACTTCACCGACCACGGCGGCTTCGCCCCGAACGGCTGGAGCTCGGTGTTCACCGCCGTCGCGGTCTCGGGCATCGTCTGGGCCTTCAACGGCTTCCAGTCCCCGCTCAACCTGGCCGGTGAGGCCCGCAACCCCGGCAAGTCGCTGCCCAAGGCCGTCATCGGCTCGATCCTGATCGCCCTGGTGATCTACGTCGCGCTGCAGATCGCCTTCCTCGGCGCCATCCCGACCGCCGACCTGTCGCAGGGCTGGAGCAACCTCTCCTACACCTCGCCGCTGGCCGACCTGGCGATCGCCTGGGGCCTGAACTGGCTCGCCCTGCTGCTGTACGCGGACGCCTTCGTCTCGCCGTCGGGCACCGGCATGATCTACGCCGCCACCACCTCGCGCATGATCCACGGTGTGCAGGAGAACGGCCACCTGCCGAAGATCTTCGGCAAGGTCGATGCCAGGACCGGCATCCCGCGCCCGGCGCTGGTGCTCAACCTGGTGGTCGCCTTCCTGTTCCTCGCGGTCTTCCGCGGCTGGGGCTCGCTGGCCGAGATCGTCTCGGTCGCGACCGTGATCTCGTACATCACCGGGCCGGTCGCCGTGATGTCCCTGCGCCGCCTCGCCCCGGACCTGCCGCGGCCGGTCCGGCTGCGGGCCATGCCGGTGATCGCTCCGATAGCGATGGTCTTCGGCTCGCTGGTGCTGTACTGGGCCCGCTGGCCGCTCACCGGCAAGGTCATCCTGCTGATGGCCGCCGGTCTGCCGATCTGGGCCTGGTACGAGCTGCGCAAGCCGTTCGCCGAGCTGAAGCCGCACCTGAAGGCGGGCGCCTGGATGGTCGCGTACCTGTTCGTGATGGCCGGGATCTCCTGGGCCGGCAGCGCCGACTTCGGCGGGCACGGGTACCTCCCGGAGGGCTGGGACCTGCTGATCGTCGCCGCGATCGGCCTGGCCTTCTACCGCTGGGGCGTCTCCAGCTCCTGGGCCAACCCCTCGCTGGCCGCGGTGCGCCGGGAACTGGCCGCCGAGGAGGACGCGAAGGCGGCCGCGACCGCCGGGACGGCGGAGGGCGTCGAGCCTTCGCGGGTCTGATGCGCGAGCCTGCTGGGCAGGTCTGAGCCGAGTCTGTTCGAAGGGCTGGTCG
>NZ_JAFLNG010000712.1 GCF_017427025.1 Streptomyces sp. FH025 | reverse complement strand
TGTTGGGGCAGCCGGCCTCCTGGCAGACCGTGTGCAGCCCCTCCTTCTTCACCAGCGACTGGAGGGCGTTGTACTCCGGGCCCATCTTCGCGCGGGTCTTGATCCACTCGGGCTTCCGCTCGATGGGGGTCTCGCTGTTGCGGACCTCCAGGCGGAGCAGCTTCCTGCCGTCGGGCGCGACAGCGGACACGTGCGACTCCTAGAACTAGACGGGGTACCCCCAGGGTACGCCTGTGGTTGTACGGCTTTCGCCGGGCGTGTTGCCCTGCAATCGCAGGGCAACACGGCTACCGGTCAGTAGATTCCCAGTGGCTGAGCGCCTTGGGAGGTGTCGATGGCGGGTTGCCGGGGGGATTCAGCGGCTGAGCGCCGGCTCCGGCAGCTCGGCGAACACGTCCTTCAGGTGCCGCTCGACCGCCGGCAGCGCCTCGCTCACCGTGAAGTCGCGCTTCAGCTCGCCGGCCAGCGAGGCGACGCCCGCGTCCCGGATGCCGCACGGCACGATCTTGTCGAAGTACGTCATGTCCGGATCGCAGTTGAGCGCGAAGCCGTGCATGGTCACCCCGCGGGCGACCCGCACGCCGATCGCGGCGAGCTTGCGGTCGCCGCCGCGCTGCCCCGCGTTGGACGGCGCGTACTCGGGGCCGGCCAGCCGCGGGTCGATGCCCAGCGGCAGGCCCATCCGCAGGGTGAGCTTGCCGAGGTCGACGACGTCCGCCGGGTCCACCACGGCGTCCGGGAGGTTCTCGCCCAGCACCCAGACCCCGCTGCGGCCCTCGACCCGGGTGGTCTCGACACCGAAGTCGGCGGCGGAGCGGATCAGCGCCTCCTCCAGCCGGCGGACGTACGCGATCACGTCGATCGGGTCGGGCAGCTTGATGATCGGGTAGCCGACCAGCTGGCCGGGGCCGTGCCAGGTGATCTCCCCGCCCCGGTTGACCTCGACCACCGGGGTGCCGTCCAGCGGCAGGTCGGCGGGGTTGGTGCGCTTGCCCATGGTGTAGACGGGCGGGTGCTCCAGCAGCAGCACCGTGTCGGGGATCTCGTCCGCGACCCGCAGCGCGTGCAGCCGCTGCTGCTCCGCCCACGCCTCCTCGTACGGGACGACGTGCTCGCCTATGCCCATCCGAACGAAACGCACGTTCTCGCTCACCGCTGCTCCTTGCCAGGCGTTCGAGACCAACCTGGCCACTGTACGCCCACGCCCGTACGAGCCGTTCAGCCCTCCCGGTCTCCGGCGAGCAGCTGGAGCCGGAGCGCCAACTGGAGCTCCAGCGACCGCTCCGGCTGGTTCCAGTCCCGCCCGAGCAGCGCCTCGATTCGGTCCAGCCGCTGCACCACGGTGTTCACGTGCACGTGCAGCTCGTCCTTGGCCCGGGTGAGGCTGCCGCCGCAGTCGAAGTAGGCGCGCAGGGTGCGGACCAGCTCGGTGCCGCGCCGGGCGTCGTACGCGAGCAGCGGGCCGAGCGTCGCGCCGACGAAGCCGTCCACGTCGTGGCCGTCGCCGAGCAGCACCCCGAGGAAGCCGAGCGCGCGGGCCGAGGCGCCCTCCCCGGCGCGGCCGAGCACCCGCAGGGCGCGGACGCAGCGCAGCCCCTCGGCGTACGCGGCGGCCAGCGCGGGCGGACCGGCGGCCGGGCGGCCCGCGCCGACGGTGACGGGGAAGCCGGCCAGCCGGGACAGCCGCTCGGCGGCCTGCCGGGCGGTCTCCTCGGGGTCCTCGGCCTCGGGGACCAGCAGCACCACCGCCTCGCCGTGCTCGGCGCTGACGCCGCGGGAGCCGAACAGGTAGCGCCGGGCCGCGCCCGCCAGCCGTCCCCGGTCGTCGCCCTTGCGGTCCGCGGGCTCCGCGACCAGCACCAGGTGCGGGCGGGCGAGGTCGACCCCGAGCCGGCGGCCGCGCGCGGTGAGCCCGGCCGGGTCGCGCTCGGGGGCGGTGAGCAGGTCGGCGAGCAGTTCGCCGCGGACCCTGTTCTCGGTCTCCGCCACCGAGCGGCGCAGCAGCAGGAGCAGCGCGGTGACCACGCTGGCCCGCTCGAACAGCCGCCGGTCGGCGTCGTCGAGGTCGGGACGTCCGCGCAGCACCAGGGTGCCGAGCGCGTCGTGCCCGGCCAGCACCGCGCACACCCACTGCTCGCCATGGCGTACGGACCGGCCCTCGGCGCGGGAGGCGGCCACCGCCCCGGCCAGTTCGGCGGCGGGCGCGGGACGCCCGGCCAGCGGCTCGCCCTCGGCGTCCAGGACCGCTATCTCCCCGTTCAGCAGGTGGGCGACGGCGGCGGCGACGTCCGGCACCTCGGCGCCGCGCAGCACCAGGTCGGTGAGCCGGTCGTGCGCCTGCTCGGCGCGCTGGACGGCGGCGGAGTGGGCCCGGACCAGCTCGTTGGCGGCGTTCAGCTCGGCGAGCGCGGCCCGGGTGTCGGCCAGCGAGTTGGCGGTGTCCAGGGCGATCGCGGCGTGCGCGGCCAGGGAGCAGAGCAGTGCGACCTCGTCGGGGGAGAAGGCGCGGGGCGTGCGGTCGGCGGCGAACAGGACGCCGATGACCTCCCCGCCGAGCAGCAGCGGCACCCCGATGATCGCCACCAGGCCCTCGTCCAGCACGCCGGCGTCGATCGTCCCGGTGTGGTGGAAGCGTTCGTCGGTGCGGTAGTCGGGGGTCGCGTACGGGCGGGCGGTCTGCGCGACCAGCCCGCCCAGGCCGTCGCCGAGGCTGAGCCGCAGGGTCTGGAACAGGACGGAGACCGAGCCGTCGGTGACCCTCATGTAGGTGTCGCCCGCGGCCTCGTCCGGCAGGGTCAGGTACGCGGTGTCGGTGCCGAGCAGCAGCCGGGCCCGGCGGACGATCGCCTGGAGCACGGTGTCCAGGTCCCGGGAGGCGGCGAGGTCCCCGGCGGTGTCGAATAGGGCGGTCAACTCGGCCTCGCGGCGCCGGTGTTGACGCAGAGTGCGGTGCACCCGGAGGGCCTGCCAGGTGGCGTCGTCGATCTCCGCGAGGACGGCGGGCGGTGCGCCGCGGCGGCGGGCGTCGGCCAGCACCTCGGCGAAGTCCACGGTGGCGGCGCCGGAGGCGAGCAGGTCGAGCAGCCGCCGCAGCGCGGGCGCGGCGTTCTCGTCGGGGTGGTTCATGGTGCGTGCCGCCAATCGCGCCGCCCATCGGCGTCGGTCCGTCGGTTCCGGGAAACCGTGATCGTATCGGCTCAACACTCAGGCCACGGCGGGCTTTCCGGCCGCGGCGGCGTCCGCCGGCTGCTCCTCGACCTCCGCGAGGTCCTGCCCCTTGGTCTCCCGGCCGCACAGCACCGCCAGCACCGTGATCGCCGCCGCGATGGCCACGTACACCGAGATCGGCGTCGCGCTGCCGTAGTCCTTGAGCAGCGCGGTCGCGATCAGCGGCGCGGGCGCGCCGGCCGCCACGGAGGCGAACTGGGCGCCGATCGAGGCCCCCGAGTAGCGCATCCGGGTCGCGAACAGCTCGGAGAAGAAGGCCGCCTGCGGCGCGTACATCGCGCTGTGGAAGACCAGGCCGACGGTCACCGCGACCACCAGCTGCCCGAACGAGTGGGTGTCCACCATCCCGAAGAACACGAACGCCCAGACCCCCACCCCGGCCGCGCCCACCAGGTACACCGGCTTGCGCCCGACCCGGTCCGACAGCGCCCCGAACAGCGGGATCAGCGCGAACTGGATCGCCGAGGCGATCAGTACGGCGTTCAGCGCGCTCTGCTTGTCGAAGTGCGCGTGGGTGACGGCGTAGGTGAGCACGAAGGTCGTCATCACGTAGTAGGAGATGTTCTCCGCCATCCGCGCACCCATGGCCACCAGCACCTCCCGCCAGTGGTGCCTCAACACCCCCACCAGCGGCGTCTTTTCGGCCGCATCCCCCTTCCGCTCCCGC
>NZ_JAFLNG010000711.1 GCF_017427025.1 Streptomyces sp. FH025 | reverse complement strand
CGCTTCGGGTGCTGTCGTCGAGGCGTCCCGGGTCGAACCGCCGCTCGGGATCCTGATCGGCGGCAGCCCCGGCCAGCCCGAGGCCGTCGTCGGCCGGCCGGAGGAGCGGGCGCCGGTCCGGGCGGCCGCGGAGCCGATCCGGGTCGGCCGCGGTACCAGCCTGGTGGTGCTCCCCTCCTGGCGCCCCGCGATCGCCGTCTCGGTGTCGACCGAGCAGTTGCTGTCCGAGACCGGGCTCACCGCGGAGCAGTTGGTCGGCGCCCGGCTGACGGTGCTGATGAACCCCTGGGCGCTGCACGACCGGGAGCTTGACCTGCACGGTTGGGAGCCCGGCCCGACCGGGCGGGGTCGGCGCGGCGGGCGCGGGTAGCGGCCGCCAGCGGGCCGAAGGCATCCGGCTTACCGGATGACCGGCTTACCAGCTGGCTAGCGGGCGGCCGGACCGTTCGGGATGTAGCCGAGGTCGACCGGCACCGGTGGGCGCCCGTCGACCGCCCAGCCCGAGCGGACCGCGTCCAGCAACTCCGGCAGCCGGGGCGGCCAGAGCGCGTCGGCGTTCTCGTCGGCGAGGTCCGCCGGGGTCCACCAGCGCCAGTCGAGGATCCCGTCCTCGGCGTGCACCGCCCTGACGTCGCCGACCGGCCCGCGGTGCGGTCCGGTGGTGAGGTAGATGTGCTCGTGCTGGCGGACCGGAGTGCCGTGCCAGGTGAAGTCGTGCTCCCAGGTGCAGAGCAGCGGGCCGGGTTCGAGGTCGGTCCAGCCGGTCTCCTCCCGCAGCTCGCGCCGAGCGCCGGACCGCGGGGTCTCGCCCTGCTCCAGTCCACCGCCCGGCGCCGTCCAGTGGACGCCGACCTCGTTGTTGTCCGAACGGAGCAGGAACACCGAGCCGTTCGCGTCCAGGACCACCGTGCGGGCGGCCCGCCGGGGAACGCGTTTGCGGGGTCGCAGCAGTCTTCGCATCGGGACACTCTGGCAGCGTCCGCGCCGGGCGTCGAGCGAATTCGCCGCCCCGGACGCCCACTTGAGCAGGGCCGCGCTCCGAACCCGCGCCGACCGGCCCCACGGCCGCCCGGGTGGCCGTACCCTGACCGCCATGCCCGCACCCTCGATCATCTTTCCCGCCGATCCGCTCAACCCGCGCCGGCCCGACCCGCACTTCGCCTGGGAGGCCAGGCTGCTGCGGGAGTTGGGCGGCGAACACCACCTGGTCGACCACGACGCGCTGCTCGCCGGACTCCCCGACGAGGCGGTCCGGCGGGTTCCTCCGGGCAGCGGACCGCTCTGGTACCGGGGTTGGATGCTGCCCTCCGCCCGGTACGCCGAGTTCGCCGCCGCGCTCACCGCCCGCGGCGGCAACCTGCTGACCAGCGCGCCCGGCTATGCGGCGGCACACGAACTACCGGGCTGGTACGGCGTGTTCGAGGGGGCGACCCCGCCCAGCGTCTGGATCCCGTCCACCGGCGGGGCCGCACCCGGACCGCGGGAGCTGGCGGAGGCGGCGGCCCGGCTCGGCGGAAGCGGGCCGGCGATCGTCAAGGACTACGTGAAGTCGCGCAAGCACGAGTGGCACGAGGCCTGTTACGTACCCGAGTTGGCCGACCTGTCGGCGGTCTGCCGGGTGGTCGGGCGGTTCGTCGAGCTACAGGGCGAGTTCCTGGCCGGCGGGGTGGTGCTGCGGCGGTACGAGGAGTTCGAACGAGCGGGCTGCGCGGCGGACGGGAAGTCGAACGGAACGTCGGACGGCCCGGACGGCCCGGACGACGCGGCGGACGGCCCGGACGGGCGGGCGGTGGAGGCCCGGGTGTGGTGGCTGGACGGCCGACCGGTCCTGGTCGGTCCGCACCCGGACTCCCCGCGCCGGCACGTCGAGCCCGACCTCACCGAGGTGCCCGCGCTGGTGCGAAGACTCGGCTGTCGCTTCGTCACCACCGACCTCGCCAGCCGGGCCGACGGCTCCGGCTGGCGAGTGGTCGAGGTCGGGGACGGGCAGGTGAGCGACCTGCCGCACGGGATCGACGCCTCGGGGCTGCTGGCCTCGCTGATCGCCTCCTGACGGGGTACGCCGGCCGCTCCGGGCTGCGGACCGTCTGGTTGCGGACCGCCTGGTTGCGAACCGTCTGACCGCGATCTGTCGGCGGCGGTCTACCCGGCGGCGACCGCCTCGGCCGTCGCCGGGTGTCCGTCCGCGATGAACGCCTGCCAGAGCCGCGCGTACGCGCCGCCCCGGGCGAGCAGTTCGGTGTGCGTGCCGTCCTCGACCACCCGGCCGTGGTCCAGCACGACCACCCGGTCGGCGCGCTCGGCGGTGGTCAGGCGGTGGGCGATGACCAGGGTGGTGCGACCGCCGCTGAGCCGGTCCGCGGCCTGGTTGACCGCCGCCTCGGTGGCCAGGTCGAGCGCCGCGGTGGCCTCGTCCAGCAGCAGGATGTCCGGGTCGACCAGTTCGGCCCGGGCCAGGGCGATCAGCTGGCGCTGGCCCGCCGAGAGGTTTCGGCCACGGCCCGCGACCTCGTGCTCGTAGCCGTCCGAGAGCCGGACGATCATGTCGTGCGCGCCGACCGCGCGGGCCGCCGCCTCCACCTCGGCCGCCGAGGCGTCCGGCCGGCCGTACGCGATCGCCTCCCGGACGGTGCCCGCGAACAGGTACGCCTCCTGCGGCACCACGCCCAGGCGGTGGCGGTACTGCGTCAGGTCGTAGCGGGTGAGGTCCACGCCGTCGACCCGGACGGTGCCGGCCGTCGCGTCGTAGAACCGGGCGACCAGCTTCACCAGCGTCGACTTGCCCGCGCCGGTCTCGCCGACCAGCGCCACCGTCTGACCTGCGGGGATGTGCAGGTCGACGTGGCTCAGCACCTCCGGGGAGCCGTCCGCGCCGCCGTTGTAGGCGAAGCCGACGCCCTCGAAGGTGATCTCGCCACGCAAGCCCTCGGCCACCGGGACCGGGTCGGCCGCCTGGGCGGTGGAGGTCGGGGTGCGCAGCAGCTCGCGGATCCGGCCCAGACCCACCGAGGCCTGCTGGTAGCCGTCGAACACCTGGGACAGCTGGTTGACCGGGGCGAAGAACAGGTCGATGTAGAGCAGGTACGCGACCAGCGCGCCGACCGTCAGCGTCCCCGCGTCGACCCGGGCGGCGCCGACGATCAGCACCAGGGCGGCGGCCGCGCTGGAGAGGAACTGGACGAACGGGAAGTAGAGGGAGATGTACAGCTGCGCGCGGACCCGGGCCTCGCGGTAGGCGATGCCGCGGGCCACGAAGCGGTCGGTGTTGGTGTCCAGGCGGCGGAAGGCCTGGACGATCCGCATGCCGGCCACGTTCTCCTGAAGGTCCGCGTTGACCGCGCTGATCAGGTCGCGGGAGCGCTCGTACTGGTCCTTGGACTTCCGGCGGAACACCAGGGTGGCGATCACCAGCAGCGGCAGCACGGCGAAGACCACCAGGGCCAGGCCGGCGTCGATGATCAGCAGGGCGACGAAGATCCCGGCGAAGGTCAACAGGCTGACCACGGCGGTGACCATGCCGGTCTGCAGGAAGGACGTCAGCGAGTCCAGGTCGGTGGTCATCCGGGTCATGATCCGGCCGGTCAGCTCGCGCTCGTAGTAGTCCAGACCGAGCCGGTTCAGGTGGGCGAAGATCTTGAGCCGGAGGGTGTAGAGCACGCGCTCGCCGGTGCGGCCGCTGACCCGGTTCTCGGCGCTCTGCACCACCCAGTCCAGCAGGACCACGACCAGCGCGGTGATCGCGGCCACCGCGACGCCCGCCATCAGGCCCTTGCGGACGCCCTCGTCGATGCCGTGCCGGATCAGCACCGGCAGCACCAGTCCGGCGGCGGCGTCCAGGGCGAGCAGCAGGAAGGCGACGGCCAGCGGGGCGCGGAAGGGGCGCAGCAGGCGGCTCAG
>NZ_JAFLNG010000710.1 GCF_017427025.1 Streptomyces sp. FH025 | reverse complement strand
CGCCGAGGCCCGGGCGGGGATCCGCGAGGCCCGCCCTCACCCCGCCGGGGCGTCCTCGATGTCCGAGATCAGCTTGGTGCTCAGATCGCTCTGCACCGCCAGCCGCGTACGCCCGGCGTCCGGGCCGCTGCCCCAGGTCAGCGTGACCGTGGTGAACAGGTGCCCGGCGCCGGAGTCGTGGTGGCGCACCTCCCAGGCCGTGGGCACGTCCTGGGCGCGCAGCACGCCGTCGGCGTGGTTGACCTCCTCCCAGGCGGCCAGGCGCTGGCGCAGGTCCTCGGTGAGGTAGTGGGCGCGCAACTCGTCCGAGAGGTCGTCGGTGCCGTCGAAGACCGCGTCGATGTAGGCGCCGTAGAAGTCGGCCACCCGGTCCACCGCGGAGTCCGGGCTGCCGGCGCGGGCCACGGAACCCGCCTCGGAATCGGTCATGAACATCCTTCCGTCAGAACCGGACGCGCACCGGCGCCGCCGGCCCCGATCAGCCGACCCGAACGGCACAACGAGCCGATGCCCCTTCGGGTTTCGCCCCGGAGACGGAAACGTTCGAACGAGGCACTCCGGCCGCGAAACCCGGGTGCGCCCGCCGGTCTCCCCGGGCACACTGGCCCGATGCTCATCGATCACTGGCCGCTGAGGGGCCTGCGCATCACCACGCCCCGCCTGGAGCTGCGCATGCCCGGCGAGGACGATCTCGCCGAGCTCGCGGAGGTCGCCGCGCGCGGCGTCCACCCGCCCGACGTACGCCCCTTCCTCACCCCGTGGGCGGAACTGCCGCCCGCCGAACGCGCCCGGCACGTCCTGCAGATGCACTGGCGGCGGCTGGGGCGCTGGACGCCGCAGCACTGGGCCCTGGACCTGACGGTCTTCCACGAGGGGCACCCCGTCGGCGTCCAGGACATGCGCGCCCAGGACTTCACCGCCCGGCGCGAGATCGCCTCCGGCTCCTGGCTCGGCCTGGCCCACCAGGGCCTGGGCCTGGGCACCGAGATGCGCGCCGCGATGCTGCACCTGGCATTCGCCGGACTGGACGCGGTGTCGGCGACCTCGATGTCCTTCACCGACAACCACGCCTCCCTCGCCGTCTCCCGCAAGCTCGGCTACCGCCCCGACGGCATCTCCCGCGACGTCATGGACGGCCACACCGTGGTGTCCCAGCGCCTGCGCCTGTCCCGCGAGCACTGGCAGGGCCCGCCCGCCCCCGTGACCGTACGCGGCCTGACCCCCGCCTGCCGCGAACTGTTCGGCGCCGACGCCCCGCCGGAATAGGGCGCGCCGACCGCAGAAGCCCAGGCCGGGTCAGGCGGCCAGGGCCCGGAGCAGGGCGTCCAGGGTGTGGAGGGTGTGGATGCCCTCGCCGGTCGGTGTGCCGGAGGCGGCGCGGTCGAGCCAGAAGGCGTGCAGGCCTGCGTCGCGGGCGCCTTCCGCGTCGAGGGTGTACTTGTCGCCGACGTAGGCGACCTCGTGCGGGGCGAGGCCCAGGCCGGCGCAGCCGGCGAGGAAGATGCCGGGGGCGGGCTTGGGCTCGCCGTACTGGTCGGAGCAGACCAGGACCTCGCCGACGTACTCCAGCAGGCCGATGGTGCGCAGTTTGCGGCGCTGGTGGTCGGCGTCGGAGTTGGAGACGACGCCCAGCCGGTAGCGGGGGGCGAGGCGGGCCAGGGTCGGCCGGGCGTCGGGAAAGGCCTGCCAGGCGGCGTCGCGGTGGACGCCGTAGCCGGCGAACCAGGCCGCGGCCTGTTCGTCGCTCAGGTGCTCGGCGCCGGCCTGGCCGAGGTGGGCGAGGAAGCGGCGGGTGCGCTCGTACTGCTGGCGGCGGAAGGTGAGTTCACCGGTGAGGTAGCGCGCGTACTCGGCCTCCATGACGCTGCGCCACAACGCCAGCGCAGCCCCCGGCGAAGGGAAGCGTTCCAGCAGGCCCTGCTCCCGCAGGTGTCCGAGCAGGCCGGCCTCCTCCGAGCTGGAGTAGTCGAAGAGCGTGTCGTCGACGTCGAAGAGCACGCCCTTGACGTCCCTGAGGTCCTTGACGCCCCTGGCGCCGCTGGTGCCGTTGACCGGTGTGAGCCGCATGCGTCCGACCCTACGCGCCCGGCGCGGACAGGCGGCGCCGGGCGGCGGCCAGCAGGTCGGCGGACAGGTCCTCGTCCTGGCTCGCCCGGGCCAGCACCAGGGCGCCGACCATCGTGGACAGGTCCGCCAGCGCCTCCTCCCGATCGGCGGGCTCGGGCAGGCGGGCGAAGGCGTCGACGAGCTCGCGCAACCCCTCGGTGAACGCCGTGCGCAACGGGGATCCGGGCTCGGTGCGGGCCGCGTCGGCGGCCAACGCGGCGGCGGCGCAGCCCTGGCCGGGGTGGTCGCGGTGGGGTTGGGAGAGGTAGCGGTCGAGGAAGGCGGCGCGCGGGGAACGGGCCGGACCGGGATCCTCCTCGCCTGCGGGGGCGGGGTGCTCCATCGCTTCGCGGCGTTCGGTGAAGGCGGCGGCCAGGGCCTCGGCGAGGAGGTCGTCCTTGGAGGCGAAGTGGCGGTAGAAGCCGCCGTGGGTGAATCCGGCGGCGGCCATGGCCTCAGGGACGCTGACCTGGTCGGGGCCCTTCTCGCGGATCAGGCGGGCGGTGTGGTCGATCACCCGGCGGCGGCTGCGTTCGGCCTCGGCGCGTGACACGCGGGGCATGGGCGGCACTCCTTCACTCTCGTTCTCTCGTCACACTTTCCCATCTCATTTAGATGATGGTAATAATCTAAACGCTGCGGCGCTGCCCCGCCACACCCCAGCGGCGGGCCGCCGCACGTCCGCACACGAGGAGACGCACCATGACCGCGATCGAAGGCACCACCGCCCTGGTCACCGGAGGCCGCCGAGGCCTGGGCCGAGCGTTCACCCGGGAACTGCTGGCCCGCGGCGCCAGGAAGGTCTACGCCACCAGCCGCACCCCCGACACCAGCGAGGACCCGCGCGTCGAGGTCCTCACCCTCGACGTCACCGACGACGCCTCGGTGGCCGCCCTGGCCGCGCACGCCGACGACGTCGACCTCGTCTTCAACAACGCCGGCGTGCTGTACCCGGCGCCGCTGCTCCAGGCCGACCTCACGCTGGTCCGGGACACCTTCGAGACCAACGTGCTCGGCCCGCTGCGCATCGCCCAGGCCTTCGCGCCGGTCCTGGCCGCGCGCGGCGGCGGAGCGCTGGTCGACATCCACTCGCTGCTGTCCTGGGGCGCCGGCGCCGGAGCCTACGGCGCCTCCAAGGCCGCCCTGTGGTCGCTGACCAACTCGCTGCGCCTGGAACTCGCCGGCCAGGGCACGCAGGTCGTCGGCGTCCACCTGGGCTTCGCCGACACCGAGATGGTCGCGCACCTGCCGATCGGGAAGATCCAGCCCGCCGAGGTCGCCCGGATCGTCCTGGACGGCATCGAGCGCGGCGACCGCGAGGTGCTGGTCGACGAGGCGACCCGGGCCCTCAAGGCCGCCCTGTCCGGGCCGGTGGAGCACCTGGCCGTCCTGCCCTCCCGCAGCTGACCCCCTTCGCGACCCAGAACAGGAGAACGCCATGCCCCTGTGGCACGTCTACCACCCGCCCGGCGCCTACACTCCCGCGCAGAAGCAGCAACTCTCCACCGACGTCACGCGGTTCTACACCCGCTTCGGGCTGCCCGAGTTCTACGTGATCGTCCTCTTCCACGAGGTCGACGCCGACTCCTTCCACGTCGGCGGCAAGCCGACCGGCACGGCGGTGCGGATCGTGGTCGAGCACATAGCCCGCCACACCGACGACGAACAGCTCCGCCGGCGCACCCGCGAGGCACTCGCCACCCTCCTCGCACCCCACACCGCCGAACGCGGCCTGTACTGCGAGTTCCACATCGACGAGACACCACGGGACCTGTGGATGATCGACGGCCTCACCCCGCCCCCGA
>NZ_JAFLNG010000071.1 GCF_017427025.1 Streptomyces sp. FH025 | reverse complement strand
TCCCCCGGCCCACTCCCCGAGCACGCCGCCCGGCGCCACCTCCTCGCCCGCCACCGCCGACGGGACGAAGTGCCAGGCACGCCCTTCGCCTCCGTCGGCGCCGCCCGGAAGCAGCCAGTCGCCGACTCCGGTGAGCGGGCGCAGGAGGCCGTCGTAGACGCCTCCGAGCAACCAGGGGCCCAGCCGCACCCGCAGCGGCCGGCCCGTCGGACGCGCCGGGTGCCCCGGCGTCAGCCCGCCGGTGTACTCGTACGCCTGCACGCTCGCCGTGTTCCCGGAGATGGCCACCACCTCGCCCGGCAGGTCGTCCCCACCGAGGAGCACCACGTCGTGCATGGCGACGCCCGCACCACAGGCCACCTCCACCAGCGGGCCGGTGACCCGCAGGATCCGCGGCGGCCCCGGCTCAGCCATCGGACCGTCCCTCGCCGTCGTCCGGCCGCCAGAGCGTCGCGGCCTCCGAACCGATCCGGTCGAGCGCCCGGCGGGCCAGCGCGGGCAGCCCGAAGTCCACCAGTCGTCCGGGGACCGTGGCGAGCAGGCCGCCGTCCGGGTGTGCGGTGATCCGGGCGTCCGGTCCGAGCAGGTCCCGGGTCCGCTCGGCCAGTGCTTCCGCCGCCGCGGGCTCGGCCAGGTACCGATCCCGGACACGGTCGGCGACCCGGCGGGAAAGTTCGGCATAGGCCTCGCCCTGGGCCGCCAGCTCACGGGCCCGGGCAGCACGGGTGGCCCGGGCGGTCTGCGCCGCGGCGACGGCCGTGCCCTCCTCCGCCCCCACCCGGGCCGCCCTGGCCAGAAGCTCGGCCGCCTCGGCACGGGCCGCGGCGAGGACGCCGTCGGCGTCACGGCAGGCGGCGGCGACCGTGTCCGCCGCGTCGGCCCGCGCGGCGCGCAGCAGTTCGGCCCGGACCGGGGCCAGCGCGTCGGTGTCGCCGGTCCCTCCCGTCACGGCAGGACCACCGTCAGGGGTTCGGGGGCCTCCAGCCTGGCCGGGCCGAGCGCCCGCGCCGCCGCCCGACCGACCAGGACAAGCGCCGTTCCCGGGGGGAGGGCCTCCCAGGCGGCCACCGCGTCGTCCGGCCGCTCGGCGACGAGCACGGTCACCCCGGCCAGGGCCAGCCCGGCCACCTCGGTCCGCTCGCCGATGGCGACCACGCCCCCCACCGTCAGGCCTTCCCGATCAGCAGCACGGCCACCACCAGCCCGTACACCGCGATGCCCTCGGCCAGGCCGACGATCACCATCGCCCGGCCGAAGAGCTCGGGCCGTTCGCTCAGTGCCGCGATCGCCGCGGCCCCGGTGTACGCGACGGCGATCGCCGCGCCGATCGAGGCACCGGCGACCGCGATGCTCGCCCCGATCAGGGCCGCCGAGCCGGACCCGGGAGCGCCCGCGGCGGCCGGCCCGGCCGCGCCGGCGGGGTCGGCCAGCACCGTCACCAGCAGGACGAGTGCGCCGGCCAGCACCGCCGCGTTGACGCCGAGCAGCCACCGCAGGACCGTCCGCCCCCGTCGGCGCGCCAGCAGACGGGCCGCACCGAGCACGGCGGCGAGGACGGGCAGCGCGGTCAGCCAGGTGATCACCGGGGCACCTCCGTGCGTCGGATGGGCACGTGCCAGGGACGGAACGGCCGACCCAGGTTCTGGAACACGCGGGAGAACAGCTCGTAGTACTCCAGACGCAGCGCCTGGATGCCGGCCACCAGCACCTCCAGCCCGAACGTCAGGACGGTGCCGACCGCGAAGAGCAGCGCGGCCGCCACCGGGCCCCACGCGCCGCGCCCGGCCAGGCCGAGGGTGCCGCGCCACACCACCTGTCCGAGCGCCGCGTGGGTGAGCCCGAAGGCCGCCAGCCGGGAGAACGAGACGGTGTTGGCGAAGAGCCTCAGGACGGCGTCGAAGAGCTCGACGGCCGTCTGCAGCGCACCGCCCGCCCCGCCCGCGCCGGCCCCGAACAGGCCCAGGCCGGCCAGAGCGAGCCCGGCCAGGAGGAGCACCGCCCCACCGGCCGCGAACCCGGGCGAGCGCAGGTGGATCCCGGCGCCGACGGCCCCCAGCCCCAGGAAGAGCGCCAGGCCCGCCACCCCGGACGTCGCGCACAGCGCCCTCGCCGGACCGCCCTCGCGCCACCGGTTCACCGCACCGGCCACATGGGCGAGGGCGAGCAGCAGCCCGCCCAGGGCGACGGCCGCCGCCAGCAGCCGCTCCGGCTGCTCCAGCGGCGCCAGCCACAGCACCGGCAGCCCTCCGGTCGGCCCGAAGAACTCGCCGAAGGCCACGCCGGCCAGCATGCTGCAGAGCCCCGCCCCGGCCAGGAACGGCCAGGCCGGGCGCAGCCGGGCCAGTCGCCGAGGACGGCCGGTCCGCAGGACCAGCGCGGCCAGCAACAGTAGCGCGCCGTGCCCGGCGTCCCCGAACATCAGGCCGAACATGACGACGTAGACGATCCCGGCCGGCCAGGTCGGGTCGAGGTCGTGGTACGGCGCCGTGCCGTAGGTGCGCACGAGGGGCGCGAAGGCCGTACGGAGCGCTCCTCCCTCGCGCAGCAGGGTGGGCGGATCGACGCCGCGCGGTGCGCGCAGGGGCACCAGGGCGCTGCCGGTGACGGCCAGCGCCTCCGTGAGCCGGGCGACCCGGTCCGCCGGGCACCACCCGGCGAGCGCGACCGCCTCGCCCCGGTGGACGGCGCTCGCGGCGCACTCCTCCACCTGGGCCTCGCCGGCGAGGAGGTCGAGTCGTGCTTCCCGTTCCAGCCGGTCGAGGTCCGGCGGGGTGTCCGACAGGGCCGCCGGCCGCCCCGGGGCGGAGGGCAGCCGGTGGAGGCGCCGGGCCGCCGGACCCGGGGCGGCGTCCTCGGTCCGGTCGACCTCCACGCACCCCGCGTCGGCGACCAGCAGGAGGGTCTCGCGCAGCGCGGCGCTCGGGGCGACGATCGCCACCCGCTGCATGCGCACCGGAGTCGCGGTCTCAGACCAGCGCATCCGCCGCCTCCGGTGTCGCTCCACCGCGCGCGGCCAGTTCCAGGGCGGCACGGACACGCCAGGCATCCGCGGACAGGACCGCGATCGCCCCCACGACCGGCGCGAGCGCGTAGTGCGCTCCGCGCAGGAGGTCGTGTCCCTCCCGGTCCAGCACCGTCCACCACCGGGTCTCGGCCCGCCACAGGTCGCCGGGGGCCTCGATTCCGTCCAGCGCCCACCGCGCGTCCGCCGCCAGTGCGCGGCGGAAGTCCTCGAACGACGCGGCGGCCACGGCCCGCGGCCCGAGCAGGCGCACGGCGTGCCGGCCGGCGTTCCCCGGCAGCGAACGGCCGTTGACGAACCGGGTGCGGGCCGTCAGCAGGGCGGCCCGGCCCTGGGCCCACCGACGGGCGGGGGGCACGGTGTCGGCCGCCCGGTGCGCGGCCGACATGCGCAGGGCCACCGCCACCGTCGCCGGATCGGCACCGCCGGGGTCTCCCCAGGCCGATGCCGCCAGTGCGGAGCGCAGTTCCTCCGGCGTGCGCGCGAGGGTGGCCCGGCGCCAGCCGATGGCGAGCGCGCCGAGCACGTACGGCCGACGCGGCGCCGGCCCCGCGAAGGAGCGCAGCAGGTCCTCGACGTTGGCGGTCTCGAAGCCCGCGGCGAGGGTCCGTACGGCCTGTGCCCCGCCCCGCGGCAGCCATCCCGCGAGCACCCGGAGGTGCCACAACAGGGTCGCGGAGACCGCCCGTTGGGCCTGCGCCAGGTCCGGTTCCGGCGGCAGGAACCGCCGGTAGGCGGTCGTGGCCAGCATTCTCAGGGCCTCACCGAGCCCGGCCGCCGCCGCGAGGTCCCGGCTGCCCGGGTGGCCGAGGGCGCGGGACAGCAGCCCGCGCGCCCTGGTCACTCCGCCGACCCAGCCGGCCGCCACCGGTTCCTCCCGGGCTCGTCCGCCGGAGTCAGCGCCAGCTCCGCCGCGCGTTCGACCAACGCGGGCATCCGCTCGTGGGCCCGGGCGCGGACCCGGGCGGCCACCTGCTCGGCCGCGACGGTCAGTTCGGCCGCCCTGGCCACCGCCACGCGCCCGGCCGAGGCGGCGGCCTCCGCACGGACCCGCGGCGCCCGGGCCTGGGCGAGTTCGACGATCCGCGCCGCGTTGCGGGCCGCCTCCTGCCGGATGCGTTCGGCCTCGGCCGCGGCCTCGGCCCGGACGGCCGCCGCCTCGGCCTGGGTCCGCGCGAGCCCGTCGAGCGGCGGCTCCAGCTCGGCGGCGAGTTCCGCGGCCCGGTCGGCGGGCACACCGGCCACGGGCGCCCCGGGCGTACCGCTGGGGCGGAACCGTGCCAGGAAGTCCCGGAACCGCACCATGCGAGCCCTCCAACCGATCGGGGCCCCTTCTCCAGCATCCGGCCGGCCCGGTGGCTTGTCGCCCCGGATTGGGCCGTCCGCCGGGCGGTTGGGGCCGACCGGCACCATCACCGGACGCGCGCCGGGCGAAGACTGGATGACGGGGACGCACTGGGAGGACGACACCATGAGCGAGCACGAGCAATTCTCCGCAGCGGCGGAAGCGCGCCGGTCCACCCCGGGCAAGGCCTGGACCCCCGAGGAACCCCACCGGCAGGACATGCTGCTGCGCTACCTCGGCGCCGTCGCGGACATCTCCGCCGCCCGGGCCCGGGAACCCGAACGACCGGCCCCGTCCGAGACCGTCGCCGTGCCGGACGAGCCCGGGCCGGCTCCGGTGCCCCGGGTACGCGACGTCATGGACACACCGGCGGTCTCGGTGCCGGGGGACCGGCCGTTCGTGGAGCTGGCCCGGACGCTGGCCCACGAGCACGTGGGCGCGGTGCCGGTGGTCGACGCGAAGGGCCACGTCATCGGCGTGGTCTCGGAGTCCGACCTGCTGGCGAAGGCGGCCGTCGAGGCGATGGAGCATCCTTCCGGCCCGGTCGGCCGGCTGCGTGACCGGGGTCTGCGCGAAAAGGCCCGGGGTGTGACGGCGGCGACCCTGATGACGGCGCCCGTCACCACCGTGCGGCCCGGTACGACCGTCGCCGACGCCGCCCTGATCGCGGCCCGCAGGCGGCTCAAGCGGATGCCGGTCGTCGACTGGAAGGGTCGCCTCGTGGGCGTCGTACGGCGGGCCGCGCTGCTGGCCGCCCTCGTCCGGGACGACGGGCGCATCCGGGAGGAGATCACGTCCCGGATCATCGCGGATGAGCTCCACCTCCCGCAGGGCTCGGTCGGGGTGACGGTCCGCAACGGCGTGGTGGACCTGACCGGCAGGCTGGACCGGGAGACCGTGGCCCGGCTCGTGGCGGAGGTCCGGAGGATCGACGACGTCACCGACGTGCTCGATCACCTGACCGCGGCCTGAACCCCCGGTCGGCCCTGGGTCGTGTCCCTCGTGGCAAGGGCACAGTGGAATCGGGCAGGACCGCCGGGGGCTCCGGCGGGAAGTGGCGGGATGCGCGGGTCCGCACCGTTGGGAAGGATCTTCGGCATACCGCTGCGGATCCACTGGAGCGCGCCCGTCCTGGTCCTCTTCTTCGGCGTCGGTCTGGGCGGACAGGCCCTCCCCGTGTGGGTTCCCGGCCGTTCCGGCACCGCCTACGGCCTCGCCGGTCTGGTCGGGTCGCTGCTGCTCACCGCGAGCCTGCTGCTGCACGAGACGGCCCATGCCGTCACCGCCCGGCGGGCCGGGATCCGGGTGGACGACATGACGGTCTTCGCGCTCGGCGGTGTCACCCGCATGGCGCGCCCACCGAGCCCCCGGCGCCAGGCCACCGTCGCCGGGATCGGACCGCTGAGCAGCCTGGTCCTCGGCGGGCTCTTCGTGGCCTCCGGGATCGGTGCGGAAGACGCGCTCGGCTGGTCACTGCCCGCGGCGGTGCTGCTGTGGGCCGGCTGGGCCAACCTGCTGCTCGGCGTGTTCAACCTGCTGCCCGCCGCACCCCTGGACGGCGGCCGCCTGCTGCTGGCCGCCGTCTGGTGGCGCAAGGGCGACCGCGAACAGGCCGAGCGCGTCGCCGGACGGGCCGGCCAGGTCGGCGGTCTCCTGCTCTGCGCCGTCGGCTGGGTCGAGTTCCTCCGGGGCGACGGGGCCGGGATCTGGCTCCTGTTCATCGGGTTCTTCATGTGGTCCTCCGCCCAGGCCGAGGTCCGCCGCGCCGCCCTGGTGACCGCGCTGCGGGGCACCCGGGTCGCCCAGGCGATGAGCTTCCCGGTGCCCACCGGGCCCGACTGGCTCACGCTCGACCGCTTCCTCGCCGAACCCGCCGCCCGCACCCGGTACCCAGTGGTCGTCCTGGTCGACCCCGCCGGCCGTGCGAGCGGACTCGTCGACCCGCGCCGCCTCGCGGCGGTCCCGCCCGGCCGTCGGGCCGGGCTCCGGATCCGCGACCTGGCCACCCCGCTCCCGGGGTGCCTGGTCGCCGCACCCGGGGACGATCTCGTGGACGTCCTGGACCGCGCGACGGCCCCACCGCCCATCCTCGTCCTGGACGACGGTAGGCCGATCGGCATCGTCACCGTCGAGGCCCTCGACCGGATCGCCCGCAACCGGAGGCCGACGACCACGGCGGAATGAGCCGCTCGACGGCCCCGGGGCGGGGCAGGGCCGAGCGGCCCTCCGCGGGGAGGCCGCCGGACCGTGGACGGCGGCCGGGGAACCGGGCACGGTGGACATGAGGGGGTTGGACACGAGGCCCGGGGACGGCTGCGGGGTCCTCGTCGCCCGCCTACTGCTTCCGTTCCGAGGAGCGTTCACATGACCACGGGAACAGAGACCGGCACCGAAGCCCTGCGGCGGCTGCTCACCGTCCCCGGCCCCATGGCGTCGGTCTACTTCGACCTCGATCCGCGCCCGGAGATGGCCCTGGACGCCGAGGCGCGCTGGCACGGGCTGTGCCGCCACCTCGCCCGCCAGGGAGCCGGGCCGGCGGACCTGGACGCCCTGACCCGGCGCTTCCTGTCCTCCCGGCCCGGCTCCGGCGTGCTCGCGGCCTTCGCCGCGGGCGGCGAGGTCGTGCATTCGGTGCTCCTACCGGGCTGCGAGCAGCGGGACCTGGCTCTCGTGGCGCCGCTGCCGCGCCTGCTGCCGCTGCTGGCCTGGCGCCAGGAGTACCCCGCCCACGTGGTCGCCGTCGTCGACCGCACCGGGGCGGACCTGCGGCTCTACCCCACCGGTGCCACGGAAGGCGTTGGCCGGACGGTGATCGGCGCGGACGACGAGATCGAGCGCAACCGGCCCGGCGGCCGGTCCCAGATGCGCTACCAGCACCGCGCCGAGGACTCCTGGGAACACAACGCCGCCACGGTCGCCGAAGCGCTGGGCACGGCGCTGGCCGAGGTGGACGCCCACGTCCTGATGCTGGCCGGCGACGTCCGCGCCCGTCAGTACCTCACCAAGCACCTGCCCGCCTGGGTCCACCACGAGGTGTCCATCCGGCCGGTCAGCGGCAGCCGCAGCCCGGACGGGGCCTGGCCGCAGCGGACGGCCCAGGTCAGGACGGAGACCCGCCGCGCCGGACTCGACGAGACCTCTGCCCTGTTGGTCCGACTCGACGGCGGCCGCTCACCCCTCGGCCCGACCGTCGAAGGCGTCTACGCGACCGTACGCGCGCTCGCCGACGGGGCCCTGCGAACCCTGCTGCTCTCCGACGGCCTCGTCGGCCACCGCACCGCCTGGTTCGGCCCCGGCCCCACCGACATCGCCGACCAGCCCGCCTCGCTGCCGGCGGACCTCTCCCCGGTGAAGCAGGCGGACCTCGCCGACATCGCCGTCCGGTCGGCACTCCTCACCGGCGCCGACGTTCGGGTCCTCCCGCCCGATACCCACGGCGCCCCCGCCCAGGGGATCGGCGGACTGACCCGCTACCGCTGACGTCCGCCCCGGCGCCCACCGGCCGCCGCCGCACCACTGACGTCCGCGCCGCCCGAACCCCGATCCGACCAACCGATCCGACCAACCCGATCCGACCAGGAGGAGCCCACAATGACGACACCCGACACCACCGGCACCCAGCCGGAGATCGCCCTCCACCCGCACGGCCGCGACGTCGAGAGCGCGGTCGAGCGCGTCGAACTGCTGGAGTCCCAGGTCCAGGCCCTCGGCCAGGCCATCCGCGCCATCATCCGGGGATTCGAGGAGATCCCCGACCAGGAGCCCGACCCCGAGCGCCCGGCCCGCGCCGCCCGCCTCGCGCACGAGCTCCTGCTCTCCCAGGGCCTGTAGGGGAGCCGACCGCTGCGGTCAGCGGCCTCGCACGATGACGACCGGGCACGGGGCGTGCTGGGCGCAGTGCTGGCTGACGGAGCCCAGCAACGCCCCGGAGAAGCCGCCCAGCCCACGACTGCCCACCACCAGCAGCACCACGTCGTCGGCCGCAGCGGCCCTCAGCAGCACATGGGCCGGGGTGCCTTCCTCCGTACGGGCGGTGATCTCCACCGGGGGCTCGGGGCCGACCGCCTTCGCGACGCTCTCGGCCAGGATCCCTTGCGCGACGTCCCCGAGCGACGGCTCCCCGGCCACCGGAACGGCGCCGCCCCACCCGGAGAACGGCGGTTCCCAGGCCATGACGGCCTCGACCGCGGAGCCGGTCAGCCCGGCCTCCCGCACCGCCCAGCGCAGTGCCCGCCTGGACTGCTCGGAGCCGTCCACCCCGGCGACGATCCGGTCTCGGGTCCGCCTGTCAGTCATGGTTCGTCCTTCCGGTCCGGCCCGAGGCGCACACACCCCGTGCCCGTTCCTCCGCCCGGGCCGGTGCGCGCTCCTTCCTCCGGCAGCATCGGCCGTCCTCGCGGGATCCGCACCCCGGCGACGTCCCCCGGAGCGGCAGACCCCCGCCATGGCGGAGGCGGCGCCGGGGACCACCGGTCTGCGGGGGAAGGTCCGACCGGCCCTGCTCCCCCGCCCTGCGGCGACGGACGATGGAAGTGGTCAAGGCTCCACGCAGAGCCGGTGACGGCACCGGCCGAAGCCGAGGAGGACCGTGCGATGAACCACTTCGAAACCCGACGTCCCGTGATCGTCGGCGTCAACCGCTCCGAGGCGAGCCGCTCCGCCGTGAGCTGGGCGGCGGACGAGGCCGCCTGGCGCCATCTGCCACTGCGCCTCGTGCACGCGCAGGAGTGGCCGACCGGTCAGCAGGAGGAAACGGGCCGCCCCTGGGAGATCGGCCTCCGGAGCGCCGGCGAGACCCTGCTGGACTCCGCCCGGCTGGCGGCCGTCGAACGACGGCCCGGGCTGGAGGTCACTCCCGTCCTGGCTGAAGGCCGCCCGGTCCGGGTGCTGCGCAAGGCGGCCGACGAGGCCGCGCAGCTCGTGCTCGGCATCCGCCGGCTGACCGAGGCGCACTCCGCGCTGCCGATCGGTTCCAAGGGCGCGTCCCTGGCCGGTCACCTGAAGTGCCCGCTGGTCCTCGTGCCCGAGCCCGCCGACGGTTCCTCCGCCCCCGGACCGGTCGTCCTCGGGGTGGACGGCTCGGACGCCTCCCGGGGCGCGATCGACTTCGCCTTCGAGGAGGCCTCGATCAGCGGCACCGAGGTCCTGGCCGTGGAGGTCCAGCGGCCGACCGGGATGGACCGGTCCTACGTGGTCGAGACGACCCTGCTGGACCTGTCCGAGTCCCTGGCCGGCTGGCAGGCGAAGTACCCGGACGTCCGGGTCCGCCGCGAGGTGCTCATCGGGGCCCCCGCCTCGGAACTGGCCGCCGCCTCGGCGCACGCCCGCTGCCTGGTCGTCGGCAGCCGGGGCCACGGCGGCTTCCGCGGCCTGCTGTTCGGCTCCACCGGCCGTGCCCTGGTGCACCGCTGCACCGTCCCGCTGGTGATCGTCCCGAGCGGCGCCCCGACCTGACCACGGAGGTCGTCATGAAGACCACGAACGAGGGCCGGGCGGAAGCCCACCCGGCCGACCCCGGCGACCTCGGCCGCCGGGTGGCCCACCGCCGTCACCGGCTCGGGCTCACCCGTGAACTGGTCGCCGAGCGCGGCGGATTGGACGCCGGGTTCGTCGAATACCTGGAGACCCACCCCGTCCCGGTCGGCGTCACCACCCTCACCCGGCTCGCCGACGCCCTCGACACCACGGTCTCCGACCTGCTCGGCGGCGGGCACGGGCTGCCTCCCGGACAGGCCCTCGCCAACGTCCGCGTACGGACCGAGGACGTGGGCCCGGCGGACTGCTGGGCCAAGCTCAGCCCCGGTGGCATCGGCCGAGTGATCCTCACGGCGCCGCGCGGGCTGGTGGCGCTGCCCGTCAACTACCGGGTCCTGGACGCCGCCATCCTCTACCGCACCGAAGCGGACGGCACCCTCGCACGGGCCGCGGGCAGTGAGGTCGCCTTCGAGGTCGACCAGCTCGACGAGGTGTTCGCCACCGGCTGGAGCGTGCTGGTGAACGGCACCGTCTCGATCGTCTCCGCCGAGGAGACCGTGCGCCTGCTCGGGCAGCACGCCGATCCCGGCCCGTGGGCGGGCGGCGCCCGGGACACCTGGATGCGCATCCGGCCCACCGCGATCAGCGGCCGCGTCATCCGCCCGGACGGTCCCCCGATCGTGGACTCCGGCTACCCGGTGCCCGAATGACGAACCTCCGTTGAGATCGGTTAATGCGGATCGGTTAATGCGCCGCCCCCTCGTGCTCATGCCCGTCCCCGTGCACGCAGAGCGCGTAGATCGCCAGGATGTCCAGCACGATGATCAGCACCGACCAGAGCGGGTAACTGGACACCACCCACATGTGCGAGAAGGCGTTGAGCGACAGCACGGCCACGCCGACCCAGCGCGCCAGCTGGCTGCCGGCGAGGATGCCGGCCGCGATCAGGGCCAGCAGGATCCCGAGCACCAGCAGGGTCCAGCCCCAGGCCCGCAGATCACCCACGACGATGTGGGCGCCGTCGACGAAGACGTGCGACCGGTTGATCCCCGCGATGCCGTTCAGGCCGTTGAAGAGCGCGAGGATGAACACCAGCACCCCGGCGAAGGTCACCATTCCGCTCGGACAGCCGTGGCGCTTCGCGGGCTTCTCGCTCACGCCGGTCGCCGAGGAGGCAGGAGACACCATGGGACACCTCCAGTGTGGTCTCGCCCGTCCCCCGGTTGACGGGCGACGGGGACTTCCGCTGAGTGACTCCTACTGATCAGCCTAGGACCGCACCCCGCGGGCGGCTCGGCGTACCCGGCCCGGTCGGCCTGTGGGGGTGCCTTGGCCCGCCCCGTCGCTGCTCAGCCCTGCCGCCGCCGGGGTCACACCGACGACTCCCCGCCGGACTCCGCCCGCCTGGCGCCCTTTTCCTCCTGCGTCCGCGCGGCAGGAGCGGCCGGGAGCTGCGCCTTCAACCGCTTCAGCTCGCGTTCCACGTCCTGGTCCGTGCTGATCCGCTCCAACTCGACCCGAACCTCGTCCGGGCCGACCTTGACGGTGGCGTCCTCCAGGGCACCGGAGGCCATCAGCTCGTCCAGCGCCGCCGCGCGGGCCCGCAGCTGCTCCGTCCGGTCCTGGGCCCGCAGCACAGCCGCACCGACGTCGCCCAGCACGTCCCCGACACCGGACACGGCCTCCCCGATCTGCGCCTCCGTCTCGGCCCTGGTGTACTCGGCCTTCAACACCTCCTTGCGCAGGCGGAAGTCCTCCACCCTCGCCTCCAGACGCTGCGTCGCGGCGGTGAGCTTCTCCTCCTCCGTCCGCAGCGTCGCGCGCTGCTCCTCCAGGCCGGCCACCTGGTTCTGCACACCCGCGCGCCGGGCCAGCGCCTCGCGGGCCAGGTCCTCCCGGGCAGCGGCCAACGCCTGCTGCGCCTGTTCCTCCAGCTTCCCGGCCGATGTGCGCAGTTGGTCGATCTGCAACTCGACCCGTTTGCGGCTAGTCGCCACGTCCGCCAGCCCCCGCCGCACCTTCTGCAGCAGTTCCAGCTGCTGGGTGTGGGCGTAGTCGAGCACCTCACGCGGGTCCTCGGCCCGGTCCAGCGCCTGGTTCGCCCTGATCCGGAACAACTCGGCGATCCGGCTCGCGATCCCGGCCATCGATCACCGCTCCTTCCCTCTCGAAGGCACGTGCCCGCGTCCGAGGGCCGCGCAAGAACACGGCCACCCGGGACTGCCCGCACGGCGCCGCCGCCCGAACCGGCGATCGCGAATGCGGCGGTACCTCCACCGTCCCTCCCCGGGTCCCGCCGCACAAACCGGACGAGCAGGAGGCCACGAGAGAATCAACCCACAGCGCGGGGGCTACGGCGTGTACGACGACGCCAGACGCTGTTCGAGCTGGTCAAGGTAGTCGTCGTAGCAGGCGACGACGTCGTCCAGGTCCACCATCGGCGGCAGGTCGACCAACGGCTGCCGCTCGGCCAGGAACTCCGCGGTCTCCTCCACCACACGACGCTCGTCGGTGGACTCGACATGCAGCTGCTCGGCAACCGTCTCGCTGGCCCTGAAGCGTGACTCGACCACCTCCTCACCGACGCGGGCCCGCAGCAGATACTCGTGATCGCCCAGCGGCTCGACCTCGAAGTGCTCCGACATGACCAACGTCCTCCCGCACGGCACGACTCGGCACCGGCCGGACGCCGCTGCCACGACATCCACGATTCCCGAGCCGTCGATGGAACGCGACACGAGCGCCCCACTCGCCCGCCCGAGAGGCCGCTGAACGGTCCCGCCGGCCTCCGCCCGGTCCGAGCACCGGTCGGCCGGACACGGCCGACCGCCTCATCCGGGTAGGCCGACCGGCCCTGCCCACGACCTCCCCCGCAGCAGACCATGAGAGCGGAGGAGGCCCGAATGCACGAGATGATCGCACGCAATCGTTTCCCGACGCGCCATCCGACCGGTCAGGACGAACCCGGGCCCCCGCCCGACCCGCCGAAGCCCGCGCAACCGCCGGAAACGGATTGGCGGCGATGGCTCCTACCGGCCGTCCTGGCTCTCACCGTGCTCTTCCTGGTCCTGTCCCGGAGCCCGTCCGGGACGGGAACGCGATACACCTACAGTGACTTCGTCGGCAGGGTGGACACGGGCCAGGTCAAGACCGTCGAGATCACCGACAAGGGCGCGATCAGCGGGACCCTGAAGGACGGCGCGAAGTTCACCACCCAGCTACCGACCGCGCTGGACAACAGCGGGCTCACCCAGGAGTTGCGGTCCCAGCACGTCGAGATCGACGCGACCGCTCCCAGTAGCGGCTCACCGCTGTCCGCCCTCCTCCTCTTCCTGCCACTGATCGTCCTCGTCGGGTTCTTCCTCTGGTCGGGGCGGATGGCGACGAAAGCGATGAGCGGCGGTCTCAGCACGGTCGGACGGTCCCGGGCGAAGATCATCGAGGCGGAGCGGCCGGCCACCCGGTTCGCCGACATCGCCGGCTACGAGGGAGTGAAGCAGGAGGTCAGCGAGGTCGTCGACTTCCTGCGCAGCCCCGGTCGGTACGCCGCCGCCGGTGCCAAGGGGCCGCGGGGTGTGATCATGGTCGGCCCTCCGGGGACCGGGAAGACCCTGCTCGCCCGCGCGGTCGCCGGTGAGGCCGAGGTCCCGTTCCTGTCGATGACCGGATCGGCGTTCGTGGAGATGTTCGTGGGCGTCGGTGCCTCGCGGGTCCGTGACCTGTTCGAGGAGGCACGCAAACGCGCACCCTCGATCATCTTCATCGACGAGATCGACGCCGTCGGCGCCCGGCGCGGCGGCGGTGCACGGCTCGGCGGGAACGACGAACGGGAGCAGACCCTCAACCAGTTGCTCTCCGAGATGGACGGCTTCGACCAGAGCACGGGCATCGTCGTACTGGCCGCGACCAACCGCCCCGACGCCCTCGACCCGGCCCTGTTGCGCCCGGGCCGCTTCGACCGGCAGGTGACCGTCCCGCTGCCGAACCAGGGCGAGCGGGCGGCGATCCTCTCCGTCCACGTGCGCGGCAAGACCCTGGCCCCCGACGTCGACCTGGAGCGCGTCGCCCGCGGCACTCCGGGGTTCTCCGGAGCGGACCTGGCCAACCTGGTCAACGAGGCCGCCATCAACGCCGTGCGCGCCGAGCGCGCCATCATCACCGCCGCCGACCTCGACGACGCCCGAGACCGGGTACTGCTCGGGCGCAGGGAATCCTCCAACGCCCTGCTCCCGGAGGAGCGCCGTGCGGTCGCCGTGCACGAGTCCGGGCACGCGCTCATGGCCGCCCTGTGCGAGCACGCGGACCCGGTCGCCAAGGTGACCATCCTGCCGGCCGGCATGACGCTCGGCTCGACCGAGCAACTCCCCGTGGCCGAGCGGCGCTTGTACACCCAGGGCTATCTGGAGGATCTGCTCGCCGTCCAACTCGGCGGCCGGGCCGCGGAGCTGCTCGTCTTCGGCGAGGGTTCCAGCGGCGCGGCCAATGACCTCAACAACGCCACCACGGTCGCCACCCGCATGGTGCGCGAGTTCGGTCTGTCCTCCGCCCTGGGGCCTGTGGGGTACGCGGCCGGCACCGCCCAGTACCTCGGCGAGAACCCGGAGGACCGGCTGCTCCGTCCGTACTCCGAACAGACCCAGCGGACGGTCGACGAAGAGGTGGCAAGACTGCTCCGGCAGGCCGAGGAACGGGCCCTCGACCTGCTGCGCGGCCACCGCCGCCAGCTGGACGAACTGGCCGAACTCCTCATCGTGGAGGAGACGGTGGACGGGAAGGTCGTGCTCGCCATCCTCCGCGGAACGCCGCCACCCCTGGCCCCCCGACAGCCGCTGGAACACACCCCACAGGAACACGCCCCGGTTCCGCAGCCGGACGCAGTCACCCCCGCCCACCGCACCGGCGACGGGAGCGCGCTCCGGATCGCGCGATCCTGGCCGGAGCGCCAGTATGGACGGCATCCGGGTGAGTGAGGAGGGTAGGGATGACTGGCGACCTGCCGCACGACCGCCTGCACCGGCACCAGGCGGTGCCCGCGGTGACAACGACCACCGGGCCACCGCCATGAGCGCCGCCGAGGTACCGGGTAAGCCTGCGGCGGGGGGCGGCGGGAGCAGTTCGCCGCCCGGGGTCGCGCCCCCGATTCTCACCCTCACGCTGAACCCCACGGTCGACATCTGCTGCGACATCGACCGCCTCGTGGAGATCGGCAAGACCCGCGCCCGGGTCAGGTACGTGGCCGCCGGTGGCGGAGGGATCAACGTCGCCCGCGGCGTGGCGCGGTTCGGGGGGCGGGCGACCGCCGTCCACACCGCGGGCCGGGAGATCGGCCAGCGCCTGAACCGGCTGCTGGACGAGGAGGGCATCGACCACCTCGCCCTCGGGATCGCGGGTGAAACCCGCGAAGCGTTCGTGCTGTTCGAGAGCACGTCACGCCACAGCTACCACATCGTGCCGAACGGCCCGCGACTCGACGACGACGAGGGACGGCGCTGTCTGGACCTGCTGGAACGGGCAGCGGGCGCTCACCGGTACGTCGTGGCCAGCGGCAGTCTCCCCGGCGGCCTGAGCGACGACTACTACACCGCCGTCGCCCGCCGGGTCAGGGAAGCCGGCTCCAGACTGCTGCTCGACACCTCGGGACCGGCCCTGCGTGAGTCACTGCACGAGGCCGTCTTCCTGCGCAGGTGCAACCGCAGCGAGGCCTCCTACCTCGTCGGCCACGCGGTGCGGAGCTTCGACGACGCCCGCGCCGTCAACGAGCGGCTGCTCGCCTCCGGAGCAACCGAGATCGCCGTCACCACCCTCGGAGAGCTCGGCGCGCTGTACTCGACCGGTCGGGGGCACATGGAGTTGCATGCTCCGCCACCGCCCGGCGAGCCCCTCAGCGACGCCGGGGCCGGGGACGGCATGATCGCCGCAATCGTCACCCGGTTGGCGGAAGGCGACGATCCCGTCGACGCCTGCGCGCTCGGGGTGGCCGCAGCCGCCGCATCGATGCTCACCCCCGGCACCGAACCATGCGATCGGGAGGTGGCCGAGTCCCTCCGTCCCGCGGTGCGGATCACCCGGCTCGGAGGCTGAAGCCCCCGCTCGCCGGGGCTCGTCGGCGCCGACGCAGGAGGTGGAGGCTGAGGGCCGCGCAGAAGAGGGAGACGAGCAGGACCTGGACACGCTCGGGAACGCCGATCACCCGTGAGCCGGTCAGCACCATCACGATCTCCCCGAGCCCCAGGGTCCCCACCGCGAGCCCGGCCGCCAAGGTGAACAGGCCGAGCCGGTGGTGGCCCGGCGAACGGAGCAGCACGGCGCCGAAGAGTACGGCGGCGATCACTGCGGCCGTGAACTCCGACAGGCTGGTCAGCGTGTGCGTCTGGGCGAGCTGCGCCGTGAGGGAACTCCGGTCCAGGCCACGGCAGACCGGGTCGGCCGACGGCGCGCAGGGCATCGGCCACACGCCGTCGGCGGCCGATCCCAGCCCGGTGACCACGAGGGCGAGCACGGCGGCCACCGCCGACCGGCTCCCACGGACGCACGAGGCCGCGAGGCCCGCCGCGAGGACGACCAGGCCCACCCCGCCGATCACGTCGCCCACGCGGAACACCAGGGCCCCGGGCTGGCCCGTCACGGACAGCTCGCTGACGTAGGACCGGATCACGCTCAACCGCGATCCCACCACCCACTGCAGCGGGAACGAACTGTAGGCGGCGGACGCGAGCAGCCCCACCGCCGCGGCCACCGTCACCCAGGGACCGCCCCGGGCACACGGGGCCCTCTCCCGCAGCAACGGCCCGCCCACGATCGCGGCTCCCATCCAGCACGCTCGCCCAATACTCACCACCCTAGGGCGTGAACGGTCAGAGCCCCTGGTCCACGCGGGAGAGGTGTCCGGCTTCAACGGCGCGACCGGGTTCCGCAACAGCCTGACGGTGGTCGCGGTGCCGCTCGGCCCGCCGGCTGACGGCCTGATGCTGAAGGCCTGATGCAAACGGCCGCCGGACGCCCCGACACCGTGTCGGCGGAAAGGTGTCGCAGGCCGCTGGGGGGTACCTTCGGCCTCAAGGACTGCCGCTCCGCGCCGGCGAGACCGACGAAGCGCCGACGAATGACCGCCGCACGGCTGACTGCCAGGTCTCCGGCCCCTCGGCAGCGGTCCGTCCGCTCGTCGCGGCGGCACCCGACCTCGCGAAGGGAATCGTGTTCATGAAGTACACAGGCGCAGGTTCCGCCGAACCCCGGTCGGCCCACCCCGGGGACGTCGGGCGGCGTGTGGCCCGACACCGGCAGCTGCTCGGCCTCAGCCGCCAGGACCTGGCCGACCGGGCGGGCATGGCCCCGGGCTACGTGGAATACGTCGAGACATCGGCCGAAGCCGTCGACACCGTCACCCTGACCCGCCTGGCCGCCGCACTCGGCACGTCCGCCCGGGAACTGCTGGGCGGCAGAGCGGACGCTCCGCCCGGACGGGCACCCTCTGCGGCGCATCCCGTCCTGGAGGAACTGCCGGAAGAGGAGTGCTGGGCGAGGCTCGCGCCCGGCGGGATCGGCCGGGTGGCCCTGTCGACCGACAGCGGACCCGTCGTGCTGCCGGTCAACTACCGCATCCACGACGGCGCCGTGGTCTACCGGACCGGCGTCGGCAGCACCCCGGCGAGCGCCGCTGGCAACAGGGTCGCCTTCGAAGTGGACCACATCGACGAGGCGCTGCGCACCGGCTGGAGCATCCTGGTCTCGGGCACGGCGGTCCGCGTCGACGACCAGGTGGCCGTCGAGCAGTTGACGCGCCAGGGCGACCCCGACCCGTGGGCCGGAGGTGAACGCGACGTGTGGATCGCCATCGCACCGTCCGCCGTCACCGGCCGGACCATCAGCATTCCCCCCGCAGCGCCACCTGAGGACGGGCCCGGACACTCAGGAGCATGAGAGGAAGACCGCTGTCAGAGACCGCATCGCCATCGAGGGCACACGACCCGGCCGAGCGGCGTTGTTCGGAACCGATGTCGACGGCCGGGCTGAGCGGCCGGAGGGGTGTCGGCGAACCCCCGACGGCGACCTCCACCACCTGATCCGGGCAATTCCGGCGTAGGGAGCCCACCTTGCGGTTCCTTCGTGGAGAAGGGGGCGCCCCGTGCCGGTTCACCCGGCGTCCGGGTAGCGGAGGAGGGCTCCCAGGCCGTCCGGGAGGGGCAGGTCGTCACGGGGGACGACGACGAGTTCCGCGCCGGTGCCGACGACGGCGCGGATGAGCGCGGCGTCGGCCGCTTCCTCCCAGCCCGCCTCAACCCCGAGGCCTCTCAACTCCGCCTGGTTGGCGGCGATCTGCTTCGGCGCCATGCCGACCCAGAGCCGCTGGTTCAGGTCGAACGGGTCGTTGATCAGGACGGCCTCGGCCTGGGCGCGGCGCAGCGCGGTGACCGTGTCCGCGAGTCCCTTGGTGGTGCCGCTACCGCGAGCGCGTCGGGTCAGGAACCGTTCGACGCAGGCCTGGTCACGGGCGGACAGCCGCCCGCGGAAGAGGTAGCGGAGTTCCTCCTCCAGCAAGGCGCGTTCGGGTTCCGTGCCCCGGCCGGTGCTGTCGATGGCGATGACCCGCGGACGCAGGCGTCTGGGCAGTTCACGGGCGATGGTGTTACGGGCCCGGTGGTCGCCGGACAGCACGATCGCCTCGGCTTCGTCACGGTCGGCCAGGTCGGCGATCTGGCCGGCGACCTCGGTGGCGGCCTGCCGCCACTCTCCCCCGGCCTTCGGGCGGGGGGATCCCCATGCCGGGACCTGCCGCCGGGTGCGGTGTCCGGGCGCCACGCGGGCGGTGGGCCAGCGCCCGGCCTGGACGGTGACCTCGACCTCGGCCTCCGCCGTACGGGAACCCGGCGGCTGGGCGATCCGGTGCACGACTGCGGCCACGTACGGGATGTCCGGGGCGTGTTGGAGGGCGAGCGGCATCGCGTCGGGGACCATCGCGAGCCGAGCGGTGTCTCCGGGTGGCGGGTCGGGCAGTTCCTCTGCGAGGGCGAGGCGCCCGTGGGCGGCGAAGATCGCCTGGCCGTGTCGGCCGGGAAGGTCGCGGTCGGTGCCGACGACCCGGGCGATGGCCCCGGTGGTGGCCGTGTCGGCTCCCTGGGCAGCGAGTTGGTCCTCCAGGTGGCGGCGGCGCAGGTCGATGGAGCGGTCGGGGTCGTCAAGATCGCGCGAGGTGTCGATGTAGGCACAGGCGTAGGGACCCTGCCGCGCGTACAGCGGGCCCAGAAAGGTCAGTCTCATGTCGGTTCCCCAGTGCTCGGACTCCTTGGGAGAGCAGGAGTTCGTGGGCGAGGCGGGCCGTACGGGCGGGGCGTTCGGGGTCACGGCCGCAGCCGCTGGTGGGGGCTGCGGTGCCGGATCCTGGGCCGTGATCGGCTCCTGTCGGTACGTGGGTGGGGGCTATGCGGCGGGTGTGATCAGGCCGTAGTGACCGTCGTAGCGGCGGTAGAGGACGTTGCCGCGGCCGGTGGACGTGTCCGTGTAGAAGACGAACGGCTGGTCGAAG
>NZ_JAFLNG010000709.1 GCF_017427025.1 Streptomyces sp. FH025 | reverse complement strand
GCACCGACGGAGGCGGAGGCGGCGGTGCCGTACCCTCCCCCGGCCGGTCCACCCACCGCTGGAGGTTCCTGTCCCAGTACCGCGCCACCGTCTCTCTCCCCCCGTCCTTCGCGCGCCGCCTCAGCCCGTCAGCCCAGGAACTGCTCGATCGCCTGCACCACCGCCAGCGCCGAGGCGAGTGCCGAGACCGCCGTGGCGGAGCTCCGCAGCAGGTCCCGCAGCCGCTCCAGCCGGGGGCGCGGGGCCGTACCGCCCGCCTCCAGAGCGCCCTGGACGGCCACCACCTCCTGCTCCACCTCGGCGACGCCGTTGCCCTCCACCCGAGCGAACAGGGGGAGTTGGCCCCGCAGCTCGCCCAGTGCGTCCAGCAGCCGCTGCGCCGAGGCGTCCGTCCCGCGCACCGAGGCGTCGACCGCCCGGGCGTTCTCCCCGGAGGCGAGCGCGCCGCCCGTCATCACGCCGATCGAGACCCCGCCCGCCGCCGGGGCGGGCACCGTCAGCCCGCTGACGTCCGGCAGCGCGTCCGCCCCGCCGACCCGCTGCGAGCGGTCCTCCGCGCTGGCGCCGGAGCCCGAGGCGACCGCCCCGCCCGTCATCGCGCCGATCGAGACCCCGCCGCCCTGCCGGGGGGTGTTCTCCTCGCCCTGTGCCACGTTCCGCTCCTCGCTCATTTGACGTCCACGCTCGCTTGCCACGAGGCCGGTCCGACGTTCCCCTGACCCGTGACGGTCACTCCGGTCCGCCGTGAATGGTCTTCCGCCGTACCGCCGTTGGTGGCGACGGCTCCGCCGCTCATCGAGCCGATGTGGATGCCGCCCTCCATCACCTGCACCACGGTCTGCTCGAAGCGCCCGGTCTCGTACCCCTGGTTGTGCAGCGCCTCGCGCACGCCGTCGATGATCCGCTCCTGGATCGTCTTCAGGTACCGGTGGACGTCCAGTTCCTGGAAGATCGAGACGGTCCGCGAGGCGGCGAGCTCGCGCAGCGACACCATCGGGCGGGCCGACCCCAGGACTGCGTCGTCCTCCGTCGTACCGCTCGCCCGGCCGCCCGGGTGCAGCAGTATCCGCAGTGCCGCCGGGGCGGCGGTGAACGCGGACACCGCCGGGCGCCGCCGCCGCAGCCGTACGCCCCGCTGGGCCATCGCGTCCGCCAGCAGCTCGTAGTCGCGCCACACGGGCCCGAGCACGTGCGGGACGACCTCCAGCACCAGCAACTGCCCCTGGGTGTGCACCCGCAGCAGCACGGACAGCACCACCTGTTCGTCCCAGGCGCCGACCCGCGCCCGCAGGAAGTGCCGACGCCGCTCGCCGCCCTCGTCCACCGCCTCGGCGATGTGCCGGTTGATCTCGGCGGAGCCGCGCGGCACGTCGGCGCGGGTCGGCCCGTACGGCAGGAAGACCAGGTGCTCGATCTCCAGCTCCCGCAGCCGGTCCAGGCTGGTCTCGGCGGCGGCCTGCCGCAGGGCGGCCAGGCGGGGGACGATCAGGTCGAGCACGGCGCGCGCGGTGAGGTCGCCGGTGTCGGTGACCACCGGGCCGGTCTTGCGGCGCTTCAGCTCCAGCGCGAACGACCAGGGGCGGTACGGGAACCCGGCACCGAGGAAGGGATCGGCGGGGTCGTAGACGATGAGCTGCGAGTACTGCTCGGCGGCGATCGCCTGTCGCAGCCGGCGGTAGTACGGCCGGTCGGGCAGCGGGCGCGGCGGCCGGCTGCCGAAGGTGTCACGGCTCAGCTCCCGCCGGACGAGCTGCGCGACCAGCAGCCGGTGCCCGCCGACCGTCGCCGCGAGCATCAGCGGGAACACCACGCCCTTCGGGTCCGGGCCGAACAGGCCGAGCACCGCCACCCACCAGTACAGGAGCTGGCAGATCACGGCGAAGGCCGTGCGCCAGCCGCCGGAGCGCCGGGCCGTGGCCCTGGTCCCGCCCGGCGTGGCGGGGGCGTACAGCGCGTACTCCCGGACCTCCGCGGGCTTGGCGAACCAGGAGATCAGCGTGACCAGGGCGTACAGGAAGGCGAAGTTGAGGACGTACGGCGTCACGGACGGGGAGGACGAGCCGAACAGCTGGTCGGTGGCCGAGGAGTGGGGGTACGAGCCGTAGCCCTGCCCGCCGTAAGGGCCCCAGGAGCCGCCGGAGGACGGATCGTCGAACGCGGGCCGGAACTCGCTGTAGCCGAAGGCGATCCAGAGCGCGGCGAGCACCGCGCCGGTCCAGAGCTCCAGCGTGCGGGCCCGCAACGCGTGCGCCAGGACGGTGATCAGGTCGAAGCCCAGCGACGGCGGCACGGTGCGCTCGTCGTGCTCGACCAGTTCGCCGATCACCCGCCGGCGGAACTCCGGGTCGAGGTACACCCCGGCGCACATCAGCCGGGTGGCCTCGGATCCGGCATACGGCGACGGCGGCGGCTCCTGCGGCGGCCGCCACTGTTCGGACGACTGGAAGCTCATCCGCCTCCCCCTCCGGCGTGGACCAACTCGACCGGATTATGGCCCTCCTGACGTACCGTCGCCAGTGAAAATGCGAAAACCCCCGGACGGAACGGGAGTTCCGCCGGGGGTGTCCGAACGAGTGGTCTGGATCAGCACTCGATGACGTTCACGGCGAGGCCGCCGCGCGAGGTCTCCTTGTACTTGATCTTCATGTCGGCGCCGGTCTCCTTCATCGTCTTGATCGCCTTGTCCAGCGAGACGTGGTGCCGCCCGTCGCCGCGCAGCGCCATCCGGGCCGCGGTGACGGCCTTGACGGAGGCCATGCCGTTGCGCTCGATGCAGGGGATCTGGACCAGGCCGCCGACCGGGTCGCAGGTGAGGCCGAGGTTGTGCTCTATGCCGATCTCGGCGGCGTTCTCGACCTGCTCGGGGGTGCCGCCGAGGACCTCGGCGAGGCCGCCCGCGGCCATCGAGCAGGCGGAGCCGACCTCGCCCTGGCAGCCGACCTCGGCGCCGGAGATGGAGGCGTTCTCCTTGAACAGCATGCCGATGGCGCCGGCCGCGAGCAGGAAGCGGACGATGCCGTCCTCGTCCGCGCCCGGAATGAAGTTCAGGTAGTAGTGCAGGACGGCCGGGATGATCCCCGCCGCGCCGTTGGTCGGCGCGGTGACCACCCGGCGGCCGGAGGCGTTCTCCTCGTTGACCGCCATCGCGTAGAGGGTCACCCACTCCATCGCGTTGGCCGGGCCGATCCCCTCGGCGCGCAGCGCCCGGGCCGCGGCCGCCGCCCGGCGGCGGACCTTGAGGCCGCCCGGCAGGATGCCCTCACGGGTCATGCCGGCCCGCACGCACTCCTGCATCACGGACCAGATCTCCAGCAGCCCGGTGCGGATCTCCTCCTCGCTGCGCCAGGCCTTCTCGTTCTCCAGCATCAGGCCGGAGATCGACAGCCCGGTCTCCCGGCTGAGCCGCAGCAACTCCTCACCGGTGCGGAAGGGGTAGCGCAGCGCGGTGTCGTCGGGCTTGACCCGGTCCGCGCCGATCGCTTCCTCGTCCACCACGAAGCCGCCGCCGACCGAGTAGTACGTCTTCTCCAGCAGCGTCGAGCCGTCCGCCGCGTACGCCCACAGGGTCATGCCGTTGGCGTGGTACGGCAGCGAGCGGCGGCGGTGCAGGACGAGCTGGTTGTCGGGGTCGAAGTCGATGGTGTGCTCGCCGAGCAGGTTGATCCGCTTCTCGGCGATGATCCGCTCGACGTCCTTGTCCGCCCGGTCGACGTCGACGGTGCGGGGCGAGTTGTCCTCCAGGCCGAGCAGGACGGCCTTCGGGGTGCCGTGGCCGTGGCCGGTCGCACCCAGCGAGCCGTACAGCTCGGCGCGCACGCCCGTCACCTGCGCCAGCAGGCCTTCGGACCGCAGGCGGCGGGCGAACATCCGGGCGGCGCGCATCGGGCCGACGGTGTGGGAGCTCGACGGGC
>NZ_JAFLNG010000708.1 GCF_017427025.1 Streptomyces sp. FH025 | reverse complement strand
GAAGAGGGCGCCGAGGGCGACGAGGGTGCGGAACAGGGCGCGTCCGACGGGGCCGTGTTCGTCGCGGCGGGCGGTGACCTTGCCGCAGACCAGTCCGCCGCTGGCCAGCAGGCCGGCCCGGGCGGCGGCGGTCCAGCCGGGTTGGGGCAGGCAGTCGGCGTCGGTGCGGGCGAGCAGGGTGGCGCCGTGGGCGATGGCGTGGCGGAAGGCGGTGTCGACGGCGCAGCCGACGCCCTTCTCGGGTTCGGTCAGGACGTGGACCGGGAAGGGGGCGTGGGCGGCGAAGGCGTGGACGGTGGCGAGGGTGTCGTCGGTGGAGCCGTTGTCGGCGACGAGGAGGGTGAAGTCGCGGTCGCGCTGGGCGGCGAGGGCGCCCAGGGTGGCGCCGATGCGGGCCTGTTCCTGGTAGGCGGGGATGACGACCCACAGGGTCATGACGCCTCCCAGACCATGGCCATGAGGCTGACGCCGCCGCCGAGGCCGATCAGCAGTACCTTGTCGCCCGGCTTCAACTCTCCCTTTATTCGGTCGAGTTGGATGCCGAGGGTGGCGCTGGCGATGTTGCCGAGTTCGGGCACGGTGAGCACCAGTTTCTCGGCGGGGGCGCCGGTCAGTTCGACGAAGCGTTCCAGGTAGGGGACGGTGACCTGGTGGACCAGCACCCGGGTGTAGTCGTCCCAGTGCAGGCCGGTGCGCTGGGCGAGGCGGGAGAGGACGGCGGGGCCGATGCGTTCGAAGACGCCGCGCAGTTCCTTGCCGCCGCCGCGGAAGTAGCTGTGTTCGTCGCCGCGCGGGTGGCGGGAGCCGCCGCCGGGGATGCCGCCGGCCTGCCAGTGTTCGGAGGCGGTGGTGGTCTCGATGTCGAGGATGCCGCCGTCGGTGACGGTCTCGACGAGGACGGCGGCGCCCGCGTCGCCGAAGGTGTAGCCGGCGAAGCCGTCGCGGAACTCGGCGGCGTCGGAGGGGTCGCGGCGCATCGCGCGGCTGGGGGTCTCGCCGGTGACGACCAGGGCGCGGCGGGCGCGTCCGGCCAGGATCATGGCGCGGGCCAGGTCGATCCCGTTGAGAAAGCTGTTGCAGGCGTTGCTGACGTCCAGCGCGTGGGCGCGGGTGCCGAGTTCGGCCTGGACGAGGTGGGCGGTGGCGGGTTCGCAGATGTCCCGGGTGGCGGAGGCGAAGAGCAGCAGGTCCACCTCGCGGGGGTGCAGGCCGCGGGCGTCGAGGGCGCGGCGGGCGGCGGCGACGGCGAGGGTGGAGGCGTACTCGTCGTCGGCGGCGAAGTGCCGGGTGCGGATGCCGGTGGCCTTCTCGAACATCCGCTCGGGGAGGGCGAGTCGGCCGCCGGCGGTGATCTCGTCCTGGAGCTGCTGGGAGGTGAGCCGGCGCTGCGGCAGGTGGGAGCCGACGGCGGTGATGCCGATCCTCGGTGTCGCTGCTGGGTGCATGGCCCCCATGCTCGGCCGGGCGCGGCCGGGCCCGCCTGAGTACGGGTACTCAGGCAGGCCCGGGCCGTTACCCGGTTCGGGAGGCGCCTCCCGACTCAGTCCGTCACGCGGTGACCGTGGTGGAAGAGCGGGTCACGGGTGTCGAAGGGGACGTCCTCGCGGGAGGCGGCGACGGCCGCGTCGGAGCGGGGCAGGTCGAAGGGCAGGGTGGCGGTCATCGGGGCGCGGCCGAGGGCGGCGGCGAGCACCACGTCGTCCTCCGCGCCGAACTCGCCGATCAGCAGGGCCGCGTGGGGCGCGAGCGGGGTGAGGACGGCGGGCCGCTCCAGGTGGACGGCGAAGACCGTGGGCACGGTACGGGCCAGAACGGTGAGCCGTTCGACCTCGGCGGGCTCGAACTCCAACGAGCCGCTGTGGAAGGCCTGTTCGAGCAGCCCCTCGCGCTTCTCGTACGGCGTCTTCAGCCGCACCACCGCCAGGTCGGCGTCCTCTGGCGCGGCCACCACGGTGCCGTAGCGCGCCGCGGCCTCCTCGTCGACGCCCTCGACGTAGATCCGGGTGCCGGCGGGCGGCTGCCCGGCGATGTGCACCAGGGAACGGCGCTGCACCTGGCGGCCGAGTTCGCGGCCTTCGACGGAGCCGACGACGCGCTCGGCCTCGTCCGGGTCCACGTACGGGTCGTCGAAGAGGCCGAGGCGGAACTTGTCGCGCAGGATGCGGCGCACGGACTCGTCGAGGCGGGCCTCGGTGACGGCGCCGGAGCGCACGGCGGCCAGGATGAGTTCGGGGTCGGTCTCGCCGCCGAGCTGGTCGGCTCCGGCGTCCAGGGTGAGGACGACCTGTTCGGCGACGGTGAGGTGTTCGACGCCCCAGTGGCGCGGCGGGAGGGTGACCAGGCCGGGGATCTCCATGCCGGTGATGGCGTTGAAGTCGGTGCACACGACGCCGTCGAAGCCGTACTTTCCGCGCAGCAGGCCGGTGATGACGTCGTGGTTGAAGTTGGCGCCGACCTCGGTCAGGCCGCTGCCGGCGGGGATGGCGTAGGCGGGCATGATCTGCGCGGTGCCGGCGGCGAAGGCGGCCTCGAAGGGGCGCAGGTGGGTCTCGAACTGCCCGCCGGGGTAGGCCAGGCTGCGCCCGGCGGCGAAGTGGGACTCCTCGCCGCCGGCCTGGGGGCCGCCGCCGGGGAAGTGCTTGGTCATGCAGGCCACGCTGTCGGGGCCGATGCTCTCGCCCTGGAGGCCGCGGATGTAGGCGGTGATGATCCGGCAGACGCGCTCGGGGTCCTCGCCGAAGGTGCCGCTGATGCGGGCCCAGCGCGGTTCGGTGGCGAGGTCGGCCATGGGGTGGATGGCGACGCGGATGCCGACGGCGCGCAGCTCGCGGCCGATCAACTCGGCGTATTCGCGGACGAGTTCCGGGTCGTCGGTGGCGCCGAGGCCGATCGGCTCGGGGCCGGCGGAGAAGCCGCCGCCGGCGAAGGCGGTGGCGGGGTTGGTGGTGAAGCCGTGGCGGGGGTCGGAGGCGAGGGTGACCGGGATGCCCAGGCGCCGGGAGGCGGCGAGGTCCTGGACGTGGTTGTTCCACTCGGCCATGGTGCGGGCGTCGGGGACGGCCATCATGCCGAAGGCGGTGAGGCCGCGTTCGGTGATGAGGTGGTCGCCGGAGGGGAAGGGGCCCTGGTTGCCGGGGAGCATCCGGCCGTGGAGCATCTGGGCGGCCTTCTCCTCCGGGGTCATGCGGCCCAGCAGGTCCTCGACGCGCTCCTCGACGCTCAGGCGCGGGTCCTCGTACGGCTCCATGGTGCCGTTGTGGTTGAGGTCGCGGAACGGGGTGCCGTCGCTGTGGTGCAGCAGGGTCCTCACGCGGCACCGCCCGTGGCGGCCTTGGCCCGCAGGGCCTCCAGCGTCGAGGCCGGCACGCCGCAGTGGGCGAGGAAGGCGGCCGCGCCGCCGTAGCGGGCGGCCACCAGGGCGAGGAAGGCCTCCATCGCCTCGGCGGGGGCGGCCAGCAGCGGGGCGGGCACCGTGAACTCGCCGCTCTCGACCTTGTTGAGGGCCTCGCGGTTGCGGTCGGCCAGGCCGGCCCAGATCTGCGGCAGCGCCTCGGCGGTGCGCGCGTAGTCGGCGACGATCTCCTCGGCGCTGACGCCGAGGACCTCCAGCAGCAGCGCGGTGATCAGGCCGGTGCGGTCCTTGCCGGCGGCGCAGTGCAGCAGGGCGGCGCCGGGGCGGGCGGCGGCCTCGACGGCGGCGGCCACGCCCTGGGGGGCGGACTCGGCCATCAGCAGGTAGAACGCGCCGAGGTCGGCGTCGGTGGTCATGGCGCGCAGGGCCCGTTCGAGCTCGGCGCCGGTGGGCTGCATCGTGGCGGCGACGACGTCGATGCCGGCGGCCTCGACGGCGTCCCAGTCCCCGTCGCGGGTCTCGGTGTCCCCGCGCAGGTCGATGACGGTGCGCACGCCGTGCTCGGTGAGCTGCGCGACGGTGGCGGCGTCGGCGGCGGGGAAGGGCTGG
>NZ_JAFLNG010000707.1 GCF_017427025.1 Streptomyces sp. FH025 | reverse complement strand
GACCGGCCGGGGCGGGCAAGACCACCGTCGCCCGGTACTGGGCCGAGCGCCGGACCACCCCGACCGCCCACATCAGCCTGGACGACGTCCGCGAGTGGGTGCAGTCCGGCTTCGCCAACCCGCAGTCCGGCTGGAACAACGCCTCCGAGGCGCAGTACCGGCTGGCCCGTCGCACCTGCGGCTTCGCCTGCCGCAACTACCTGGCCAACGGCATATCCTGCATCATCGACGACGCCGTCTTCCCCGACCGCCCGGCGATCGGGCTCGGCGGCTGGAAGCGGCACATCGGGCCCGGCATGATCCCGGTCGTCCTGCTGCCCAGCCTGGACTCGGTGCTGCGCCGCAACGCCCGCCGCAGCGGCAACCGGCGGCTCGGCGACGAGGAGGTGGCGCGCATCCACGGGCGGATGGCCGGCTGGTACAACTCCGGGCTGCCGATCATCGACAACTCCCACCTGGACGTCGCCGGTACGGCCGCCGAGCTGGACCGCGTCATCCTGGCCCGGCTGATGGGCATGCCGGTCCGCTGACCGGCGCCCGGCGGGCCTGTCGGTGCGGGCTGCGATGATGGGAGCGTCCCGTGAGGGGACCGTCCCGTCGCAGCACCCGGAGGAGCTGACGCCCGTGCCGGAAGGCCACATCATCCACCGCCTCGCCGCCGAGAACCGGAAGGCCTTCGCCGGCCGCCCGGTGAGGGTCTCCAGCCCGCAGGGCCGCTTCGCCGACGAGGCCAAGGTGATCGACGGGCAGCTGCTGACGGGTGCGGAGGCCACCGGCAAGCACCTCTTCCTCGGCTTCGAGGAGGGCGCCTGGGTGCACATCCACCTCGGCCTCTACGGCGGCTTCACCTTCGGCACCGGCCCCGCGCCGGAGCCCGTCGGCCTGGTCCGGCTCCGGCTGGCCACCGACGACGGCTACGCCGACCTGCGCGGTCCCAACACCTGCGCGCTGGTCACCGACGCCGAGAAGGCCGCCGTCGCCGCCCGCCTCGGCCCCGACCCACTGCGCGCCGACGCCGACCCGGAGGCCGCCTGGCGCCGGATATCGGGCAGCCGCACGACCGTCGCGGCGCTGCTGATGGACCAGAAGGTGCTGGCCGGGGTCGGCAACGTCTACCGCGCCGAGGTGCTGTTCCGCCACCACATCAACCCGCACCGGGCCGGCCGCGACCTCACCCGCGCCGAGTGGGACGCGATCTGGGCCGACCTGGTCGCCCTGATGCACGAGGGCGTCGCCGCGGGCCGGATCGACACCGTCCGGCCCGAGCACACTCCCGAGGCGATGGGCCGTCCGCCCCGGGTGGACGACCACGGCGGCGAGGTCTACGTCTACCGCCGCGCCGCGATGCCCTGCCTGGTCTGCGGCACCGACGTCCGTACCGAGGAGCACGCCGCGCGCAACCTCTTCTGGTGCCCGAGCTGCCAGGCCGCCTGAAAGGGTGATCGGCCCGCCGGCCCGGCGCCCAGCCCGTAGGCTGGGGCCCGGGCCGGTCGGAGGGAGCAGGCGGATGGAGCATCAGGCGCGGTGGACGGCCGCGGTGTGCGGGAACGGCACCCGGCGTGCGGACCGGCTCCGGTGAGGCCGCGTCAGATCCGTCCGCCGCACGGCCCGTTCGTCAACCGTCAGCCGGAACTCGCGGCGCTGACGGAGGCCTTGGGCCGGGCCGAGTCGGGCGGTCCGGCGATCGTGGTGTTCACCGGCCTCGGCGGGGTCGGGAAGACCGAGCTGATCGCCGAGTTCACCGAGAAGTACCGGTGGCGCTTCCCGGACGGGGACCTCTACGCGGACCTGCGGGCCTACCGGCACCAGGGCGGGGTGGACCTGCCCGGACTGCTGGCGGGCTTCCTGCGGGACCTCGGCGCGAAACCGCCGACGGTGGAGGCGGAGCGGTTCACCATGTTCCGGACGGTCACCGCCGAGCGCCGCTGCCTGTTCTTCCTGGACAACGTCGAGCACGCCGCCGAGGTCCGCGCGCTGCTCCCGTCCAGCGGGCTGGTGGTGGTCGCGAGCCGTCGGCGGCTGCCCGCGCTGCGGATGGACGGCGCCGAGGTGCGGCAGCTCGGGCCGCTGAGCGCGAGCGCCGGTGCCGAGCTGGTGCGCACGTGGCTGGGCTCGGAGCGGGGCACCGACGAGGAACTGGCGGCGCTGGTCGAGCTGTGCGGCGGGCTGCCGCTCGCGCTGAACGCGGTCGGGGGCCAGCTGCTGGACCGCGAGAGCCTGCCGATCGCCCGGGTCGTCGCCGAACTGCACGACCGGGAGGGCCGGTTGGCCATGCTGGACGACGAGGGAAGCGACCTCGGCCCGACCTACGACCTGGTCTACGAGCGGCTGTCGGAGCACGGCCGGGCGCTCTACCACCTGATCGGCGTGCACCCCGGCCCCTTCGTGTCGGCCGAACTGGCGCACGCGGCGGGCGTCGAGCGGCCCGCGAAGGCCCTGGACGAACTGCGCGCCGTGCACCTGGTGGACGAGGTGCTGGACGCGGACTCCGAGACGCGCTTCCGCGCCCATGACGTGGTGCGGCTGCACGCCTTCGGCCGGACCCGTGAGCTGCCCGAGCGGGCCGAACTGCTCGCCCGGGTCGTGGCGTACTACCGGGGCCGGGCCTCGGTGGCGGACCGGGCGCTGATGGGACCGCGACTGCGCCTCCAGGACCCGAGCGGCGAGGAACTGCCCGGCTTCGCCTCCGGCGAGGCGGCGTTGGAGTGGCTGTACGCGGAGCGGGCCAACCTGCGCGCGGTGGTGGAGGAGGCCGCCCGGCAGGGGTGGCACGGCGAGGTGTGGCGGCTCTGCGAGTCGCTCTGGCCGCTCTACCACGGCCGCAAGCTCTACCTGGACTGGATCGCCACCCACGAGTGCGGGGTGGAGTCGGCCCAGTGGGACAACCAGCCCGATGCCGTGGTCCGGATGCGCAACCAGCTGGCCCGCGCGCACTACGAGCGCAGGGAGTTCGCGTCGGCCGCCGAGCAGTTGGCGCTCGCCGCGGAGCAACTGCCGTTGGTGGTCAACCGCCAGGTGGCGGGCGTGCTCCACGAGACGGAGGGCCTGCTGCGCCTGGCCGACGGCCGTCCGGACCTGGCGGTGGAGCGGTTCACGCTGGCCCTGGCGGAGAACCGGGGCGACCCCCACGGCGAGATCGTCCAGAGCTACAACCTGGCGCAGGCGCTGATCGGTGACGGCCGCCCGGAGGAGGCGCTGACCGTCCTGGCCTCGGCCACCGAGGTGGCCGAGGCCACCGGGGACCACGACATGCTGACCAAGCTGCCGCTGGTCCGGGCCCGGGCGCACCGGGCGCTCGGCCAGCTCGACCTGGCGATCGTCCACGCCGGCGAGTGCGCCGACCGGGCCAGGGCCCGGAAGCAGTACCCGAAGGAGGCCCAGGCGCACACCCTGCTGGTCGCCCTCGCGGAGGAGCGGGACGACCCGGAGCTGGCGGAGCGCAGCCGGGCGCGGCTGCGCGAGATCCAGGCCTGAGGCCTGTTCCTGTGGCCTGTTCCTAGGGGCCGGTGCTGAAGGAGACCCGGGTGCGGTGCTCGCCGGTGCGGACGGTGAGTCCGTGCTCGGGGAGGCGGGCCGGGTCGCCGCCGTCGGCGAGCCAGCAGGCCACGGCGGCGCCGAGCAGCAGCGGGTCGATGCGGGGTTCCGGGTCGGCCCAGTCCCGTTCGGCGCGGGCCTCCAGCAGCAGGCCGTCGTGGAGTCGCAGCAGGTGGAGCGCCGGGCCGAGGGCGGCCACCGCGACGGCGAGGCCGGGGAGTTCGGCGGCGGTGTCGGCGAGCCAGCGGATCGCGGGCAGTTCGGCGCGGGGCTCGGTGCGGGCCAGGACCTCCGCGGTGTAGCGCAGTGCGTCTCCCGGGTGGTCGTCGGTGAGCGCGTGGATGCCGCGCGGGGTGTGGTCGCCCGGGTCGACGGGGTAGCGCCGCAGGCTCACCTCCGTGCCCTCGCTCTTGCCCTCGACGTCGTACG
>NZ_JAFLNG010000706.1 GCF_017427025.1 Streptomyces sp. FH025 | reverse complement strand
TGGCAACTCGGCGGCGCCGTCGACCAGTCGGTGGACGTACCGGTCTACGACATCGACGGCTTCGAGAACGACGCCTCGGTGGTGGCCGCGCTGCACGCCAAGGGCCGCAAGGTGATCTGCTACATCAACGCCGGATCCTGGGAGGACTTCCGCCCCGACTCCGCCGCCTTCGCCAAGTCCCTCCAGGGCTCGGACACCGGCTGGAAGGGCGAGAAGTGGTTCGACATCCGCAAGCTCGACCAGCTGAAGCCACTGATGGCCGCCCGCTTCGACATGTGCAGGAGCAAGGGCTTCGACGCCGTCGAGCCGGACACCATCGAGGCCTACAACCAGAACAGCGGCTTCCCGCTGACCCCCGACGACCAGCTCAAGTACAACCGGATGCTGGCGCAGCTCGCGCACGAACGCGGCCTGGCCATCGGCCTGAAGAACGACCTGGACCAGATCCCCGCGCTGCTGCCGGACTTCGACTTCGCGGTCAACGAGGAGTGCTCGCAGTTCGACGAGTGCGACCGGGTCTCGCCCTTCATCAAGGCGGGCAAGGCCGTCTTCCACGTCGAGTACAAGCTCGACACGGACCAGTTCTGCGCCAAGGCCAAGGCGCTGGGCTTCAGTTCGATGCAGAAGAAGCTCGACCTCAACGCCTGGCGCAAGCCCTGCTGAGGCCGGTGCTTCCCGTCGCGCGGGTGGCCCGGACCAGGGCCACCCGCGCGAGGGTCACTTGACCGCCAGCCAGATGACGGCGCCCAGCACGACCAGGGCGACGACGGCGACCAGCGCGATCACGCCGGTTCGACTGCCGCTCTTGCTGCTGCCGTAGGTGGAGACGGAGCCCGGTGCCTGGGGCGCCGGGCTCTCGTCGACGAACGCCCGGAACATCTGGGTGCTACCGGCGGGGTCGTAGTCGTTGTCAGCCATGGCACGGACTCTAACGAATCGGCCCACCTCAGGCACACCCCGGACCCCTCGTCCGGTGACCGCATCACTCCGACGTGCGACGGCGGGACGACGGGCGGGTGAAGACGCCGCCAAGTTCGGAATGCGCTGCCGCACAGTGGGGTTGACTTCCTTCATGACCGAAAAGCACCGCCGGGTGAGCCTCGGCACGTCCGACCTGTCCGTCTTCCCGCTCTCCCTCGGAGGCAACGTCTTCGGTTGGACGGCTGACGAACAGCAGTCCTTCGCCGTCCTGGACGCCTACGCGGCGGCCGGCGGCAACTTCATCGACACCGCCGACGTCTACTCGTCCTGGGCCCCGGGCAACAGCGGCGGCGAGTCCGAGACCGTCATCGGCAACTGGCTGCGCAGCCGCGGCAACCGCGACGACATCGTGATCGCCACCAAGGTGGGCATGCACCCCGAGGCGAGCGGCCTGGGCGCGGCCAACATCAAGTCCGCCGCCGAGGCCTCGCTGCGCCGCCTGGGCGTCGACCGGATCGACCTGTACTACACCCACCGGGACGACGAGACCCCGGTCGAGGAGTTCGTCACCGCCCTGGACTCGCTGGTCCGCGAGGGCAAGGTCCGGGCGGTGGCCGCCTCCAACATCTCCGCCGAGCGGCTGGTCGAGGCGCTGGCCTTCGCCGAGCGCGAGGGCCTGGCCAAGTACGTCGCGGTCCAGCCGCACTACAACCTGGTCTCCCGCGACACCTTCGAGGGCCCGCTGGCCGACGTGGTCGCCGAGCACGGCCTCGCCACCGTCCCGTACTACGCGCTCGCCTCCGGCTTCCTGACCGGCAAGTACCGCCCCGGCGGCCCGGAGGTGGCCAGCGCCCGCGCCGAGGGCGCCGCCCGCTACCTGGCCGACCCGCGCGGCCCCCGGGTGCTCGAAGCACTGGACGAGGTGTCCGCCGAGCACGGGGTCGAGCCCGCCACGGTGGCGCTGGCCTGGCTCACCGCCCGCCCGACGGTCGCCGCCCCGATCGCGAGCGCCCGCACCGTCGAGCAGCTGCCCCCGCTGCTGGCCGGCGCCACGCTGGAGCTCACCGCGGAGCAGACCGCCCTGCTGGACGAAGCCTCCGCCTGAGCAGACGACCGGGCCCCGACAGCGGTTCGGCTGTCGGGGCCCGGTGCGTTCCGTCGGCCCTACGGCCGCCCGAAGTGGGTCGGGTAGTAGCCGGAGCTGAGCGTCGATATGCGAACGGTCGTGCCCGGCCGGGGCGCCTCCACGAACTTGCCGCCGCCCAGGTAGATCCCCACGTGGTGGATCCCCGAGGCCCGGCCGCTGTCCGACCAGAACACCAGGTCGCCGCGGCGCAGCTGGCCCGAGCTGATCGCCGTGGTCGCCGCGTACTGGTCGTCCGCCACCCGCGGCAGGCTGATGCCCGCGCGCCGGTAGGCCTGCTGGACCAGCCCCGAGCAGTCGTAGCCCGACGGGCCGTTGCCGCCCCAGACGTACGGCTTGCCCAGCTGGGCCAGCGCGTAGTCGATGGCCGCCTCCACGCTCCCGGAGGCCGGCGCGCTGTTCGAGGACGAATTGGTGCTCGGCCGGCTGGGGGCCGGGGCCGAACCGCCGCCGGACTGGCCGGTGCGGCTCGCGTAGACGTCGTAGTGGCTGGTCCAGCGCCACTCGCCGCTGCTGTTCTTGAACCAGTACTTCGAGCCGTCCCAGCCCTGGCTCAGCCCGGAGGAGGCCGAGCCGTTCGAGACGGACTGGGCGCCGGAGCTCCCGGAGCCGCCGGCGCGGCTCGCGTAGACGTCGTAGTGGCTGGTCCAGCGCCACTCACCGCTGCTGTTCTTGAACCAGTACTTCGAGCCGTCCCAGCCCTGCGTGCCGGCCGCGGCGTGCGCGGACCCGGCACCGGCCGTCAGGCCGACCACGCCGGCGCCCGCCAGCACGGTGGTGGCCAGGCAGGTACTTCGGACGGCCCGGTGTATTCGGCCGCCGCTCCCGGCCGTGTCCCGGGCGGTGCGCGGCCGGGCCGCGCAGTTCGGGCAACCGCAGCCGGTGATCGCGGGGAGGCTGCCGAGGCGCTCCTCGAAGCCCATCAGGCCGGAATCCGCGCCGGCTCCGATGCCGGGTTCGGCGTACGCGCCGGTGGCTATCCTCATGCGGGTCGTCCTTCCTTCCGCCCGGCTCGGGCGGCCGGGGACGGTACCGAGGCGGCCACTCCGGCCGGGGCGACGAAGGCGACCAGCAGCTGCTCCATCAGCGCGCTGCGGGCGGCCTCGTCCAGTTCGTGCGCGGTCGCCCGCTCCAGCCGGCGCACGGCCAGCGCCGCCGCCTCGACCGCGTCGTCGACCAGCACGGTCCGCAGGCCCGCGTCCAGGTCGGCCAGCCGGCGGCGCCGCATCGACTCGGCGACCTCGGGGGCGTAGTCCAGTGCCAGCGGCTGCACCGAGTAGACCTCCAGGCCCGCCGGGGCGGCCTCGGCGGCCAGCGCGCGGGTCATCTCGTCGGCGAACCACTGACCGTCGCGCAGCGCGGGCCCGGGCGCTGCGTTGCTGTCGCACGGCAGGGTGGAGGCGGTGCGGGTGAGCACCGCCTGCACCTGCTCGCGCAGGTAGCTCTCGTGGTCCTCGATCGCGAGCAGCGCCCGGGCGGTGTCCTTGACCCGCCAGACGATCAGCAGCCGGACGACGATGGGGGTGCCGGTGCGGTCGACCACCTTGACCGGCTCGCTGCGCCAGTGCCGCAGCCGCACGTCCACGCGGCGGCGGCGCAGCAGCGGGTTGACCCAGACCAGGCCGGTCCTGCGGACGGTGCCCCGGTAGCGGCCCCAGCGGGTCAGCACCCGGGTCTCGCCGCCCGCGTTGGCCAGCAGGCCGGCGAGCGCCAACACCACCAGCAGCCCGGCCGCGCCGGCCGCGGCGATGGCCGGGGCGTCCACCTCGGCCCGGCCGCTGTCCTGGGCGGCGGAGCTGCGCAGCTCGGGCAGCCAGTCCCCGTGCGGGATCACGCCGGTGCGCAGCAGTACGTACAGCGCCCCGGCCAGTCCGATCAGCACCGCCAGCAGGGCGATCCAGCCGGGC
>NZ_JAFLNG010000705.1 GCF_017427025.1 Streptomyces sp. FH025 | reverse complement strand
GGGCGATGGCCAGCCAGCCGAGGCTGTCGACGGCGCGCAGCGGGGCGCAGCCGTAGGCCAGGCCGGTGAGCAGTGTGGCGAGCAGGGCGAGGGTGACCGCGAGGGCGGTGCGGTGGCGCGGGGTGGTCCGGGTGGCGACGGGGGAGACCGGGTCGTAGCCGGTCACCGGGACGCCGGGCATGCCGGGGGCGACGTACCCGTCCGGGGTGTCCAGGACGGGTGCGACCGAGAAGTGCTGGGCGGTGCGCGGACGGTTCGATGAGCCGTCAGTGCCCGGTGCGGTTGCGGTCATGGGCGTCGAATCCCCCCGGAAAGACGATGAGCTGCCGCACGGTAGCAGCGCCCCGGGCAGATCTTGGCGAGTTTTCGATCACAGATCGGGCACGGAGCGCCGTACCCGTTGCGGTTCGTCCCGGGTTGGGTCGGGGGCCGGGTGTTCGGGGGCCCGCGGGACAGGGGATGATGGAGGCTTGGGCGTTCGGGCCCGGGGCCGGGCCGACGCGCCGTCACCACGACCGCCAGCAGCACATGGGGGAACGTTCCGAATGACCCAGGCGCAGGGTTCCACCGGCCGCCTCCTGGCCGGCCGCTACCGGCTGAACGGCGTGCTCGGGCGCGGTGGTATGGGCACCGTCTGGCGCGCCGAGGACGAGATGCTGGGCCGGACCGTCGCGGTCAAGGAACTGCGGATGAACGCCAGCGTCGACGAGGAGGAGAAGCACCGGCTGATCGTCCGGACGCTGCGCGAGGCCAAGGCGACCGCGCGGATCCGGCACAACTCGGCGGTGACGGTCTTCGACGTGGTCGACGAGGACGACCGGCCGTGGATCGTCATGGAGCTGGTCGAGTCCCGCTCGCTGGCCGACGTGATCCGGGAGGACGGGCCGCTGGCGCCCGGGCGGGCGGCGGAGATCGCGCTGGACGTGCTGGGCGTGCTGAGCGCCGCGCACGCGCTGGGCATCCTGCACCGGGACGTCAAGCCGTCCAACGTGCTGATCGGCGAGGACGGCCGGGTCGTGCTCACGGACTTCGGGATCGCCAGCGTGGAGGGCGACGCCTCGGTCACCTCCACCGGGATGCTGGTCGGCGCGCCCTCGTACATATCCCCGGAGCGGGCCCGGGGGCAGAAGCCGGGGCCGCCGGCCGACCTGTGGTCGCTGGGCGGGACGCTGTACGCGATGGTCGAGGGGCGGCCGCCGTACGACCGGGGCTCGGCGCTGGCCACCCTGACGGCGGTGATGACCGAGGAGCTGGTCCCGCCGGTGAACGCCGGGCCGCTGCTGCCGGTGATCGAGGGGCTGCTGGCGAAGGACCCGGCGGAGCGGCTGGACGCCTCGCAGACCCGCTCGATGCTCAAGCGGGTGGTCGCGGAGGCGACCGCGAAGGCCGAGTCGACCACCGAGCACGCGGTGCCGGTGGAGAAGCCGGCTGAGCCGTCTGCCGAGAAGCCGGTGGAGAAGCCTGCGGAGGAGCCGTCCTCGGCGAAGGGCGAGGAGGCTCCCAAGCGGACCGTGGGCGGGCTGCTGGGGACGGTCCGGGTGGGGAGCCGGGCCCGGGACGAGGAGCCGCCGGCGGAGCCCGCCGCGAAGCCGGACGGCCCGGCGGCCGCTCCGGAGGCCGAGGCGATCCGGCCGGTGACCAGCGAGTGGACGATGGGCGCGACCCAGGCGGCCGGGGCCGATCCGCGCAAGGGCCGGCGGCGGCTGGCGGTGGTCACCGTGGTGCTGGTGCTGCTGCTGATCGCCGGGGTGGTCGCGGTGGTCCGGGCGGTCGGCAGCGGGGACGGTGCTTCAGCGGGCGGGAGCACGAACGGCGCGGGGGCCACCTCGCCGGTCGCGGCGACCACCGAGGCCACCCCGGAGCAGAGCCCGGAGGCCCCGTCCACCGAGCCCGAGTCCACCGAGCCCGCGCCCGCCGGTACGGCGGCCGAGCCGCCGGCCTCGGCGGCCGTACCGCCGTCGCCGGTCACCACCGAGGCCCAGGCCCTCACACCGACCCCGACGCAGCCCGCGCCGGGTGGTGCGGTGCCGGCCGGGTACCACGCGTACCAGGATCCGAGCGGGTTCTCGGTCGCCCTGCCGGACGGGCTCCAGCCGACCGGGTCGGACCCCAACCGACGGATCTTCAAGAGCGCCGACGGCAGCCAGCTGCGGATCGAGTGGACCACCTCGCCGCGCCCGAGCGCGCTCGCCGACTGGCAGGAGTCCGAGCCCGGTCTGCGCGGGCAGGTCACCAACTACCAGCGGGTGAACCTGGCGGCGATCAACTACCGGCAGTGGACCAACGCGGCGGACTGGGAGTGGACCAGCGGCTCGCCCCGGACGCACTCGCTCAACCGCGGTTTCGTGACCGGCACGCCGGCCAAGTACGGATACTCGATCTACTGGATCGTCCCGGACGCGGAGTGGGCCGCGCAGGCTCCGGTCCGGGACGTCGTCTTCAACAGCTTCCAGCCCGCGCCGTAGGAGGGTCAGCCGATCAGGCGCTGCTTGGCCCGGCTGAACTCCTCGTCGGTGAGTGCCCCGGAGGTCCGTAGGGCGGCCAACCGCTCCAGTTGGCCGATGAGTTGCTCGCCGGCCGAGAGCTCGGCGGAGGGGGCCGGGATGGCGGCGGGTGCCTGCGGCGGTGCGGTGCGGGCGAGTCGGGCGCGCTCCCGGAGCTGCTCGGCGAACACCTCGGCCTTGACCACGTCCTCGAAGCGGTGCGAGCCGGTCAGCGCGACCAAGGTGAGCACATCGCCGTTGAGCTTGGTGCGGGTGACGGTGGCGTCGGTGACGGCCGTAAGCGGAACCGGGACCGGCGGTTTTCCGTCCTTCAGGAAGAGGAACCGGTGGGTGGTCAGCACCAGCACCCCCTTGCGGAAGTGGTCGGGGTGGCGCCCGGCGGTGGAGGCGACCGGTTTCTCACCGTCGATTACGACGGCCTCGACCGTGCGGACCGCCTCGGCCTGGTTGGTTTGGCTGCTGTTTCCCGCCACCCTGAAGGCGGTGTCGATCAGATCGGTCCATTCCATGGGATCGAGCCTAAGGGCGCCGCTCAGTAGGCTGCGCGGTGAGCGAGAGGAACTGGCATGCGAGGCGGCCCCGGGCAGTTGCTGGCCGGGCGGTACCGGCTGACGGACCGTCCTGAACCGCTGCGCGCCCTCGCGGTGGACGAGCGGACAGGCGAGTCGGTTCTGCTGCGCGCCCTGGAACTGCCCGCGCTGCTGGCCGGTGGTCGGGACCCGGACGAGCCGGTGCCCGCGCAGGCGGACCGGCTGGTGCGGCGGGTGGCGGCGGTCGGTTCGGCCGCGCCGTCCTGGCACCCGCGCCTGCTGCGCGGGGTCGGGGCCTTCGTCGAGGGCGAGCTGCTGTGGACGGTCGAGGAGCGGCCGCGCGGGCAGTCGCTGGCCGAGCTGCTCGCCGCCGGGCCGGTGCCGCCGTACCGGGCGGCCGAGCTGGTGGCGGACCTCGTCGGCGCGCTGCGGGCGCTGCACGAGGCCGGGCTCTCGCACGGCAATCTGACCGCCGAGTCGGTGCTGGTCTGCGAGGACGGCGCGGCGATGCTCGGCGGGCTGCTCGCCGGGGTCGCGGAGGAGGCGCTGGCCGAGGACCTCGGGGGGCCGGGCGGCCGCCGCCGGTACGACGTGCGGGCCACCCTGGTCGGCCCGGTGGCCGAGCGCTGGCCTCTGGACGGCGGCCCGGCCGGGGACTGCTGGGCGCTCGGGGTGCTGTTGCAGCGGATGGTGACCGGTCGTTCGCCGTTCCCGGAGGGCACCGTGCCGGAGCTGGTGACGGCGGTTCGGGACGGGCGGCGCGAGCCTTCGGCGGTCTGCGGGCCGCTGGCGTCGCTGGCCGAGCGGCTGCTGCGGCCCGATCCGACCCTGCGGCCGACCGCGGAGGCGGTGCGCGGGGAGTTGGCGGAGCTGCTGGCGGGCGCGCCGGAGCCGGTCGACGAGGAGTGGGCGGCGCGGGCGGTGGAGCTGAAGCCGGAGGCGCCG
>NZ_JAFLNG010000704.1 GCF_017427025.1 Streptomyces sp. FH025 | reverse complement strand
GACCAGTGGCAGGGCGACGGCCAGCACGGCGGGCAGCAGCACGGACGGGCGGCGCCGGCGGCACGGGCGGTGCTGGTGGCGTTGGTGGTCCATCGGGGCCTCCTCCGGAGTCGACGGAAGCCCACGATGCCGCCTCCCGCAGCGTCAGGTTCAAGTCCGCTGCGGGAGCGCCGGGTTCACAGCGCCACCCGCCGCCAGCCCGACCCGTCGACCGGCAGCGGGGCGGTGGCGAAGTCGTAGCGCAGCGCCTCGGGCCCGAAGGCCAGCAGGGAGATCGAGGAGGAGCCCCAGATCCGACCGTCGCCGAAGTCCCGCCGCTGGATCAGCGCCGCGTCCTCGTCCAGCGCCAGCCCGTCGCCGGTGACGATCGGCAGCCACGCGCCCCAGGCCCGCGCGGCCGGGTCGTCGCCGGTCGGCTCGGGCCGGGGCGTGGCGGCGAAGCGGGCCCGGAAGTGCTCGGCGCGGGCGGCCATCAGCGCCCGGATCCGTTCCGAGGCGGTGCGGTTGGCGGCCGTCCCCTCCAGTCCGTCGTTGATCACCACGCTGAGGCCGGCGGGCAGTTCGCGCTGCTCCAGGGTCCCGCCGCCCCAACTGGTGACCGTGGCGCCGTCCGGGCGGACCAGGACGAGGTGGAAGGGGTCGTACGGGGTGAGGTCGAGGTGCCCGATCCCGCCCTCCCGGACGGCGGTGAGCGGCAGTTGGCCGCGGCTGAGCCGGGCGTCGGCGGGGGCGAGCGGGCCGAAGCCGTTCAGCAGGCAGGCGGCGGTGCGCCGGTCGGGGTCGACGGCCAGCCAGGTGCCGCCGGCCGCGAGGTCCAACCCGCCGAGCAGCCGGGGGCGGTCCGGCCAGTGGTGCTCGGGCGGCAGCCAGCGGCGCCCCAGGTACTCGTCCCGGACGGACAGCAGCAGCACCGGCACCGGCGCCTGCGGTTCGATGCTGACGAATGCCGTGCACACGACCCTGTTCCCCCTGGTCCCACTGTCGGCGTAGGTTCTCCCAGCGATCCTCGCACGCCCGTTCGTGCCCCGGAAGTGCGCCGTTCACCCCTGCGAGCGCCCCGTAAGTGGCCCAAGGAAACAGGTGCCGAACGCACCAGGGCGGCAGGCCACCGCGCTCCTAGGCTGGCGGTATGACGACGAACGAGACGAACGAGACCACGAAGGGGGCCCCGGTGCCGGCCCCCGAGCAGCGCCTGCACATGGACAAGCTCGCCCCCGCCTTCTACCAGGCGATGATCGCCGTGGACCGGGCCTCCCGGCAGGGCCTGGACCCGGTGATCGCCGAGCTGGTCAAGGTGCGCGCCTCGATGATCAACGGCTGCGCCTTCTGCATCGACATGCACAGCGCCGACGCCCGCAAGCACGGCGAGCAGGACCACCGCATGCTCTCCCTCCCGGCCTGGCGGGACACGCCCTGGTTCACCGCCCGTGAGCGGGCCGCCCTCGCGCTCACCGAGTCCGTGACCCTGCTGACCGAGGGCCACGTGCCGGACGCCGTGTACGCGGAGGCCGCCGCGCTGTTCGACGAGGCCGAGCTGGCCCAGCTGATCGCGCTGATCGTCACCATCAACGCCTGGAACCGGATCAGCGTGTCCACCCGCATGAGCCCGGCCGCGAAGTGAGCGGCGCCGACGTGACCGCCCAGCGGGAGAAGGCCCGGCGGCTCCGGGAACTGCACCGCCCGGGCGAGCCGGTGGTGCTGGCCAACGTGTGGGACGCGGCGAGCGCCCGGCTGGTGGCCGGCGCGGGGGCGCGCGCGGTGGCGACGGCCAGCGCGAGCGTCTCCTGGTCGCTCGGCAGCCCGGACGGCGGCGGCGCCGACCGGGAGCAGGTGCTGGCCCGGACCGCCGAGGTCGTCCGGGCGGTCGACCTGCCGGTCACCGCGGACCTGGAGAGCGGCTACGCGGACACCGCCGCCGGGGTCGGCGAGACCGTCACCGGGCTGCTCGCCACCGGCGCGGTCGGGGTGAACCTGGAGGACGCCGAGTACGACCCGCAGGAGGCCGCCGAGCGGATCGCGGCCGCCCGGGCGGCGGCCGACGCGGTGGGCGTGCCGCTGTTCGTCAACGGGCGCACCGACGTGTTCCTGCACGGCCTGGGCGAGCCGGAGGGCCGGCTGGACGAGGCGGTCCGCCGGCTGCGGCTCTACGTCGAGGCGGGGGCGGACGGCGTGTTCGTCCCCGGCGTCGCCGACCCGGAGACCATCGCCGCCCTGGTCGCCGCCGTCCCCGCCCCGCTGAACGTGCTGGCCGCCCCCGGCTTCCCGTCGGTCGCCGAACTGGCGAAGCTCGGGGTGGCCCGGATCACCCTCGGCCCGGGCCTGGCCAAGGTGGCGTACGCGGCGGTCCGCCGGGCGGCCGAGGAGGTGTACGCGAGCGGCACGTACACCTCCCTGGAGGGCGGGCTGACCTACCCGGAGCTCAACGGGCTGTTCACGGGCTGAGCACCGGGAGCGGGGCCGACCGACCGTACGGGGGACGGTCGGTCGGCCCGCTCAGCGGATCGAGCCGCTCAGCCGAGGTTCCCGATCTGCCCGCTCAGCCCCGGGTGGGACATCTGGTTGGTGCCGACGGCCTCGACCTCCCGGGCGACGCGGCCGACCACCGGGAGCTTGCCCGCGGCGTGCAGGGCGAGGTCGCCGGGGGAGAGGTTGAGACCGTCGGTGAGGCCGCCGGTGACGTCCGGCGAGCTGGCGGTCTGGGCGGTGGCGGACGCCGCCGGGGCGGCGAGGGCGAGGCCCGCCATGGTGAGGGCGGCCAGGGTGGCGAGTTTCTTCATGCCCTGCCGAACGACCGGGCCGCCCTCAGGTAACCGGGTCGTTCAGACTGTCACCCACAGCGTCCGCACCGCGTTGCTGATGAACGAGGCGATCGGCTCGTTCACCCGCCCCTTCGCGAGGGCCAGTCCGGGGAAGCGGGCGAACAGGTGCCGCAGCGCCGTCTCCGCCTCCAGCCGGGCCAGCCCCGAGCCGAGGCAGAAGTGCGGGCCGTGGCCGAGCGACAGGTGCCGGGCCGGCTGCCGGGTGAGGTCGAAGCGGTCGGCGTCCGGGTAGTGCCCGGAGTCCCGCCCGGCCGCCGCGTACGAGGCGAGCAGCGCCTCGCCGCGCCGGATCACCACGTCGCCGACCTCGATGTCCTCGATCGCGTAGCGCAGCGGGAACTGGCCGACCGGAGAGTCGTAGCGCAGCGTCTCCTCCACCACCGCCGACCACGGCTGCGCGCCCCCCAGCACCAGCCGCAGCTGGTCGGGGTGGGCGAGCAGGGCCCGGACGGCGTTGGTGATCAGGTTGAGCGTGGTCTCGTGCCCGGCGACCAGCATCAGCAGCAGGGTGCCGACGAGTTCGGCCTCGCTGAGCCGGTCGTCGGCCTCCCGGGCGGTTATCAGGGCGGTGGTCAGGTCGTCGCCGGGCTCGGCCCGCTTGGCCGCCACCACCGAGGCCAGCAGGGCGTTGAGGCCCCGCTGCGCGGCGACGGCCGCCTCGGGGGTGGCCGCGCTGGAGACCAGGGTGTCGGAGAGCTCGTGCAGTTCGTGCTGCTGCTCCACCGCCAGGCCGAGCAGTTCGCCGATCACCTGCATCGGCAGCGGGTAGGCGAAGTGCTCGCGCAGGTCGAACTCGCCCTCCAGCTCGGCGACCTCGTCCAGCAGCGCGATGGTCCGGGCCTCGATCGCGGGCGCCAGCGCGGCGATCCGGCGCGGGGTGAAGGCCTGGCTGACCAGCCCGCGCAGCCGCCGGTGGTCCTCGCCGTCGGCGGTGACCATGCCGGGCACGGTGACGAAGTTGAGCAGCGGCCAGCCGGCCGGCAGCCGTCCCTCCCGGTAGGTGGTCCACAGCCCGGCGTCCTTGCCGACCCGGGGGTCGGCCAGCAGGGACTGGAGGGTGTCGTGGTGGGTTACCGCCCAGACCACCACCCCGCCAGGGAGCTCCACCAGGACCGCGGGGCCGGCGGCCCGGAGTCGGGCGTTCTCGCCGTGCTGGTCGCGG
>NZ_JAFLNG010000703.1 GCF_017427025.1 Streptomyces sp. FH025 | reverse complement strand
GGCCCGCTCGCGGCCGTGGGCGCGGGGCTGCTGGTCGCCGGCGGCGGCGCGGTCTACGTCGCCCGCCGCAAGCGCGGCCGTCGCGCCTGAGCCGCTGCCTGACGACTCGTTCGACGCGTGACCCGGGCACCGCCGGGCCCTTCCGGGGGCCCGGCGGTGCCTGCGTTCCGAGGCGGGCGGTCAGCGGGCGTTCATGAACTCGCCCACCCGCAGCGCCCGCCGCACGATCCGGACGTCGCCGACGTATCCGTGGAACACCTTGTCGAGCAGCCCCGCGTAGGAGTAGCCGCCGAGCATCCAGGGGCGCCCCAGCGTGGTCAGCCCGACCGCCGGGGTCGCGGGGTTGCGCGCCACCTCGCAGCCCTCCACGTACATCCGGCTGAGCTTCCCGTCGTTGACCACCGCCACGTGCCACCACCGGTCCAGCGGCAGCTGGTGCCCCCAACAGGTGGACGACCCGGACTGGCTGAGCGGGTAGACGCACCACTGGAGCGCCGGGGCCTCGGAGACGCTGAGCGTGGCGATCGGCTCCTCCGCGTCCGTCGAGGGGCCGTTCTTGCCCGCCTCGCCGGCCGCTCCCCAGCGGCTGAGGATCGCCGACCAGCGGCTCTGCCCGGAGTCCCAGTTCGCGGGGAGCTTGAAGAAGGCCTCGACGGTGAAGCCGCGCTCGAAGGTCTCCCGGTTCACCGGCGCGTTCGGCACCGTCTCCAGGTAGCCGCCGCGCACCGGGGAGCGCTTGCCGTCGAAGAGCACGCTGCCGTGGCCCGGCTGGTCGGGGTGGTGCTCGGCGGACCAGGTGAGCGCCGGCTCGGGTGTGCCCGGCGCGATCCGCAGCAGCAGGTCGTTGCCCTGCCCCGCCAGGTCCTTGACCACCTGCTGCGCGCCGACGGCCGTACCGTCGCCGCCGCCGCCGTCGAAGCGCCAGTAGGCCACGGTGTCCCGGACCAGCAGTTCGGCGGGCCCCCGTGCCGGGCGCTGCGGGGCGGGTGCGAAGCCGGCGAAGCGCCGCTCGAAGTCGATCGGGATCGAGAAGCGGTCCACGTCCGAGGTCAGCTCCGCCTCCTGGGCCGCCAGCGCGTTGCGCTGTTCGGCGGCGGTCTGCTGGACCCACGGCGAGAAGGTCGACACGTCGATGGTGTCGCGGTCGAGGTCGAAGCGGTAGCTGCGGAGCATCGCGGCGCCGCCGTAGTAGCGGTCCTGGTAGTTGGTGATGTGGACGTGCACGTCGTGCCCGGCCCTGTTCTTCAGCACGGTGCGGCCGGGTGGCCAGTAGTGCCCGTTGACGGTGAGGAAGATCTGGTCGTTGCCGTTGATCAGCTTCTCCCACAGCCGCTTGCCGTAGTCGGACAGGGCGGCCTTGCCGTCGGCGTCGGCGTAGGCCAGCTCATGGGTGGTCAGGATCACCGGGAGCGTCGGGTTGGCGGCGATCACGCCGTTGGCCCAGGCGAAGCCCGCGTCCGACAGCCGCCAGTCCAGCGAGAGCAGCATCCAGTCCCGGCCACCGGCCCGGAAGACGTGGCAGGTGTTGTAGCCGTCCGGGCTTGAGGAGCGGTAGCCGGCGGTGCGGGCGGCCCTGGCCTTGCTGAAGGTCTCCAGGTACGGGGTGGGGCCGCGCCGGTCGTCGGTCGAGGAGCGGACGTCGTGGTTGCCGGCGAGCACGCCGTAGGCGGCGCCCGCGTCGTCCAGCAGGCCGAACACCTTGGTGACCTCGGCGTACTCGGCGGCCAGCCCGTTCTCGGTCACGTCGCCGAGGTGGGCGAGGAAGACGATGTTGTCGTCCGTGCCGTCCTCGCGGTTGACCCCGCCGTCGAGCACGTAGCGGACGGAGGCCTCCAGCGGCGCGGGGTGGATCCGGTCCTGGTCGAACAGGTACTGGGTGTCGGGCAGCACGGCCACGGTGAACTGCCGGGCGTCCGGATCGGGCTGCCAGCGGTTCTTGCGCTTCTTCGGCTTCTTGCCGTCGTTCTGATCGGACGGGCGGTCGCCCGGCTTCGGGGCGGCCGAGGCGGGCCCGGCGGTCAGCAGGCCCAGCCCGGCGGAGCCGACCCCGGCCCCGAGCAGCCCGGCCCCGCGCAGGAACCGGCGGCGGCCGGCGGCGGCGGACCCGTCCCCGTCGAGGTCGGCGGTCCGGGGGCAGCCGCAGCCGCGGTCGGCCGCCTGGTCGTCGTGCATGTTCGCTCCCAGTGGGGTGGTTTGGGCCCTGACCGTAGGCTCCGGGAGCGGTCAAAGATCATCGGCCGAGCCACGATCCGCTGAACAGCCGTCGAACGCGACGGACCGGGCGGCGACGCGCGGCTACCGCCGCAGAGCCGTCTCGCTGGTCATCCGGGAGAGCTTCTCCGGGTTGCGGACGGCGTAGAGGCCGGTGACCAGACCGTCGTCCAGGCGCAGCGCGAGCACGGTGTCGATCTCGCCGTCGAGCCGGACCACCAGCGCCGGGTGGCCATTGACCTGCTCCGCCCGCAGCGACACCGCCCGCAGGGCGATCCGGCGCAGCAACTGGGCCACCCGCCCTGCGCCCACGACCGGCCGCAGGGCGGCCCGGACCACTCCCCCGCCGTCGCCCAGCAGCACGACATCGGGCGCGAGCAGGTCCATCAGGTCACGCAGGTCACCGGTCTCGACGGCCCGGCGGAAGGCCTCCACCGCCCGCCGTGCCTCGGCGGGCGTCACCTCCCCCCGCGGGCGGCGCGCGGCGACGTGGGCGCGGGCCCGGTGGGCGATCTGACGGACGGTGGCGGGGGTCTTGCCGACCGTCCCGGCGATCTCCTCGTACTCCAGGCCGAACACCTCGCGCAGTACGAACACCGCGCGCTCGGTCGGACCGAGGGTCTCCAGCACCAGCAGCATCGCCATCGAGACACTGTCGGCGAGCTCGACGTCGTCGGCGACGTCCGGCGAGGTCAACAGCGGTTCGGGCAGCCAGGGGCCGACGTAGGACTCCCGACGCCGCGCCGCCGACCGCAGCCGGTTGAGCGCCTGACGGGTGCTGATGCGCACCAGGTAGGCGCGGGGGTCACGGACGGCGGAGAGGTCGACACCGACCCAGCGCAGCCAGGTCTCCTGAAGGACGTCCTCGGCGTCGGCGGCCGAGCCGAGCAGCTCGTAGGCGACGGTGAACAGCAGGTTGCGATGGGCGACGAACGCCTCCGTCGCCGCGTCCGTGCTGTGCTCGCTCATGCCCCGTCCCGTCCTTCCGCTCGCGGATCCTCCGCACTCGGGACAGCGCTCGACGCTCGCGCGTGACATCCGCGGCCGGTGGCGTGCGTCACAGCTTCCCGCCGTCACGGGGCGCGGGCCGTCCGTGTCTCGTGACCGTCGGGTGCGGCCGCCCCCGACGGGAACGAGTGAGGACGACGACACGATGGAACCCCGCTTCAACCTGTTCGACAGCCCGACCGCCGCCAAGGTCGCCAAGCGCTTCTACAGCACCTCGCTGGCCCTCCAGGAGTCGACGCTCCCGAAGGGCCTCCAGGAGCTGCTTTCGCTGCGCGCCAGTCAGATCAACGGCTGCGGATTCTGCGTGGACATCCACACCCAGGAGGCCGCGGCCTCCGGGGAGACGACTCGGCGCCTCCACCTGGTGGCCGCCTGGCGCCACAGCTCCGTGTTCACCGAGGCCGAGCGCGCCGCGCTGGCGCTCGCCGAGGAGGGCACCCGGCTCGCGGACGGCGCCGAGGGCGTCTCCGACGCGACCTGGGCTGCGGTGCGCGAGCACTACGACGACGACCAGGTCGGCGCGCTGGTCTGCCTGATCGCGATGATCAACGCGGCCAACCGGATGAGCGTGATCGTCCGGAACCAGGGCGGCTCCTACGCGCCCGGCGCCTTCACCGCGCTCGACTGAGCCACCGGGTGCGCCCCGCCCGCGCGGGGCGCACCCACACCCCGGAGAAGCCTTGCTGACGTTTCGTCAACAAGTTCGACGCGGCCGCTTGACGGCGTATCGACACGGTCCTAGAACGTAGTCAGCTGCCCGGTG
>NZ_JAFLNG010000702.1 GCF_017427025.1 Streptomyces sp. FH025 | reverse complement strand
GCTCATGTGAGGACACCCAGTGCTTCCGCGCGCAGGGCGGCCGCGTAGGCCAGGCGCTCGGCGGCGTCGTCCGTACCGCCAACGTCCGTACCGCCAACGTCCGTACCGCCAGCGTCCGTACCGTCACCGTTCGGGCTGCCGCCGTTCGTGCCGGAGGCGGCGGCCAGTGCCTCGGTGACCGTGCGGATGCTGCCCAGCTCGCCGCGCACGCCCCGGCCGAGCTGTTCGACCCGGTCGCCGCAGCGGGCCTGGGCGCGGCAGTGGAAGCCGAGCTCGCAGATGGAGAGGCAGTCCGGGCTGTACGCGGCGGGCACCGCCTCGACCGCGGCGGTCAGCTGCTCGGTGGTGCGCGCCGGGGAGCCCTCCTCGTCGGTGGCCAGGTCGAAGTCGCTGCCCGGCGGCAGCGCCTCCAGCAGCCGCCCGATGCCGGTCATCCGGCTCAGCTGGCGGCGGGTGGTGGCCAGCTCGCGGCGGACGTCGACGGTGACCGCGGTCGGCCGGTTGCCGAAGTCCTTCGGGCAGACCAGCAGCACGCTGGTGTGGGGACTGCCCGGCAGCCGCTGCTCGGTGTACGGGTCATCGGAGAGCGGCTGCCCGGCGGCCGCGGCGGCGGCGTGCTGGAGCGCCAGCACGTACACCGCGGCCTGGCGGGCGGCGGCGCCGACCTTGGCCGGGTCCGCACTGCCGTCCAGCACCGGGAAGGACTTGATCTCGACCACCGTGCAGCGTCCGCCGTGCACCACCAGGGCGTCCGGCTCCAGGTAGGCGGTGCCGCCGGCCACGTCCAGGCGCAGCAGCGGGTGGTCCAGCAGCGTCCAGGCCTCCGGCTCGGCGGCGGCCCCGGCCAGCGCCTCGGCCGTCCGGTCGGCGCGGACGGCCGGGCCGGAGCGGTGCAGCAGGTCCGGCACCAGCAGCGGGGCGCGGTCGTCCGCCGGGACACCGAGGTGGGCGCGGAGCGGCTCCAGCAGCGCGGCGTAACCGTCCGCCTTCAGCCGGGACTCGAAGATCACGCCGCGGGAGATCGCGAACGGTGACTGGCCGAAGGGGGCGGGGCGGCCGAGCCGGGCGGCCAGCGCCGACTTGTCCACCCCGGCCGCGTCCAGCACGGCGCGGCGGTGGCAGCCGGGATTGGCGGCGAGCGCGGCGAGGGAGCGGGCGTTCAGACTGCGCTGCGGGGCCGGTCCGCGCAGCTCGGCGAGCCGCTGGGCGAGCGGCTCAGCGGGCCCGCTGGGCGGGACGTTCGTCGAGACGTTCATGGTGCGGCCCAGTGTCGCATCCGGGGCCGACAACGCGGTGACGACGGTGACGGTGACGGTGCCCGTGACGACGGGAGGCTGACGGTGACGGCGGTGGTGATGACGGGGGCGATGGCGGCGGCGATGACGGTGGCGACGCGGCGCGGACCGGCCGGAACCGATCGTCGCCGGGGCCCTGGATCGTGACCGCGCTCCGGGTGGGGGATCATGGAACCCGGTGCTCAAGGGTGAGACCGACCGTTGACCGTCCCGCTGCGAGGAGCCCCCCCCATGCCCGCCCGAATCGTGCTGGTCCGCCACGGCGAGACCGAGTGGTCGGCCACCGGCCGCCACACCGGCCGAACCGACATCCCGCTGACCGAGGAGGGCCGCGCGATGGCCCGGGCGCTCGGCGCCCGGCTCGCCAAGGCCCCCTGGAACGGGCTCCCGGACGCGCTCGTCTACACCAGCCCGCTCGGCCGCGCCAAGGAGACCTGCGAACTGGCCGGCTTCGGGGACCGCGCGGTGGAGCGCCCTGAGCTGATGGAGTGGGACTACGGCCGCTACGAGGGCCGCACCGGCGCGGACATCCGCGCCACCGACCACCCCGGCTGGCTGATCTGGCGCGACGGCGTGCCCGGAGGCGAGAAGCTCTCCGAGGTGGCCGCCCGGGTGGACGCCTTCCTCGCCGGCCTCAACGAGGAGCACGGAGTCCCCGACCCGGACACCACCGTCATGCACTGCGCCGACCGGGACGTCATCCTGTTCGCGCACGGCCACCTGCTGCGGATCCTGACCGCCCGCTGGCTGGGCCTGCCGCCCGAGTTCGCCCAGCGGTTCAAGCTCGGTACGGCGGCGCTGTGCGTGCTGTCCTGGGAGTACGGCGCCCCGGCGGTGGAGGTCTGGAACGACCTCTCCCACCTGGACGGGCTGAACTCCGGCCACTGAGAGGGTCGATGGCGATCCGTCAGGCGGCCGCCGCCCGGTCGTAGTCGGCCAGGAAGCGGTGGACCTCGGGCACCGCGGTGTGTCGGCGCAGCCGCCCCGCGGTGTCCGCCAGCATGCTGCGGATCCGGGCGGAGCCGACCTCGCCGAACAGCGCGACGGCGGCCGAGCCGTGGTGCCCAGCGCCCGCCAAGTCCCCCCGGCCGAGCCGGTCGTGGGCCAGTTCGGCGGTGTACAGCACCCGGTTGCGGACGAAGTGCGGTTCCTGTAGCGCTATCGCCAGTGCGGCCTGCTCGCTGGCGCGGTCCCAGTCGCCGAGCGCGGACCAGCACTGCGACTGGAGACCGGAGATCTCCGCGTCGCCGAAGAAGGACATCCACTCCGGATCGGCCTCGGAGGGGCCGCGGTCGAAGAGCGTGTAGGCCCGGGTGATCGCCCGTTCGCACGCGTCGCGGTCCCGCAGCAGGGCCCAGGCGCCGGCCTCGCGCATGGCCAGCAGGGCGAGCAACCGGTCGGAGTCCAGCTGCCGGGCGGCGACCTGCCCGGCCTGCGCGGCGCGCAGCGCCTCGCGCGGGCGCCCGGCGTCCCGGGCCAGGAAGGCGCTGTTGCAGAAGACGTGCGCCTCCAGCGCGGAGTCCCCGGCCATCCGGGCGGTGGCCAGCGCCTCGGCGTAGAACGATCGGGCGTCCGCGAGCCGGTTCGAGTCGTGGGCCAGCCACCCGACGGAGATGGCCAGTTCGCCGGCCCCGGACTGGAGCCGACGCTCCGTCTCGGCGCTGTAGTCGCCCTCGTTGAGCAGCAGGTAGGCGGTGCGCAGCGACTGCCCGGCGAGCTCGTACAGGGCGTCGGCGCCGTGTGCGTCGTCGGCCAGTCTGATCTCCCGGACGGCCTGTTCGACGCGGAGCGCCTCGGCGGCACCGACCTTGCGCGGTGGTGGCACCGGCCCGGGCCGACCGGGCACCACCGGGTCGATGCCGAGTAGCGAGGGTGCGGCGAACTCCGCACCGGGGGAGGCACCTTGGCCGGTGGCCGGGCCGAAACCGGCAACGGCGGCGGGATCGGCGGCGGCCGACCGGTCGATGCCGATCACGGCGGCCAGCGCGGTCGAGCCGCCGGCCAGGAACGTACGGCGACGCACGTCGTCGTTCTCCTCGTCGAGATAGGGCGATCCGTCGGGCCCCCTGGGCACCGCGCCGACCACCGGCCACGGGGGCCCGTCCGGAACGGCTGGATCCGCGTACGGCGAGGCAGCGTACGGGAGTTGAGTGGAGAGTGGTGAGCGCGGGGCGGGCAGGGGCGGGAACGGCGGGTGGAGCGATGGGTGGAGCGGCGGCGCCTCGGCGGCCCCGCGTCCGCCGTCCGCCGAGCGGCGGCGGACGGCGGCGCGGGGGGCGAAGCCGAGGTCGGTGAGCGTGCGGTCCGGCCACATGTGCCGGAAGACCCGTTCGTAGGCGTAGTTGGGACAGCGGATCTCACCGGATTCGACCCGGCCGATGTAGCGGGCGTCGCAGGACACGTGCTCGCCGATCTCTCGGGCGGCCCGGCGGACGGCCGTGGCGAACTCGCCGGGCGAGCGGTCGCCGCGCAGGGCGCGCATCACGGTATTGGGGGACGGTCGGTTCGGCTCGGCCGGTGGGGTGGCTGCCATGGCGCAGAGAGTACTCGGAGTCACCAGGCGACCACGTTCGGTTTGTGGGAGATATGCGGTCAATCCGGTGCGAAGCGGGCGTTGTTGCGGGATATCCGCCATGAAATGCCATGCCTTGCTGTAAGGCGCCCCGTGGCCTTGCGTGTCACTGCCGC
>NZ_JAFLNG010000701.1 GCF_017427025.1 Streptomyces sp. FH025 | reverse complement strand
GCCGGGCGGCGGGCCTCGTCCACCAGCAGGACCGGAATGCCGTCCCGGACCGGGTACGCGAGGCCGCAGTCCCCTCCGGTGCAGACCAGCTCGGGCTGCTCCTCGGTTCCGCCCTCGGCGAGCGCGGCCCGGCACTGCGGACAGACCAGGATCTCCAGCAGGAAGGATTCGAGCTTCATGGGGCTCTCCAAAGTTCGGTGGTGGCACGGAGGTGCCCCGGCCGATAGGCAACCCTACCGGCCGGGGCGCGGGCGCCGGCCGTCAGGCGCGGACGATCGCCAGCACGCCGTCGCGCAGCTCGGCCATCTTCGCCGGGTCCTTGGCCTCGACGTTCAGGCGCAGCAGCGGCTCGGTGTTGGAGGCGCGCAGGTTGAACCACCAGTCCGGGCCGGCCACGGTGAGGCCGTCCAGCTCGTCGACGGTGGTGCCCTCCTGGCCGGCGTAGGCGGCGCGCACGGCGGCGGTGCTGGCGGCCTGGTCGGCGACGGTGCTGTTGATCTCGCCGGAGGCGGCGTAGCGGTCGTACTCGGCGGTCAGCTCGGACAGCGTGCCCTGCTGCCCGCCGAGCGCGGCCAGCACGTGGAGCGCGGCGAGCATGCCGGTGTCGGCGCGCCAGAAGTCGCGGAAGTAGTAGTGCGCGGAGTGCTCGCCGCCGAAGACGGCGTCGGTGACGGCCATCTCCTGCTTGATGAAGGAGTGGCCGACCCGGGTGCGCACCGGGGTGGCGCCGAGCTCGCGGACCACCTCGGGGACGGTCCAGGAGGTGATCAGGTTGTGGATGATCGTCGGCTCGGCCTCGCCGGCGGCCTTGGCGCGGGCGATCTCGCGGGCGGCGACCAGGGCGGTGATCGCGGACGGGGAGACCGGCTCGCCGCGCTCGTCCACGACGAAGCAGCGATCGGCGTCGCCGTCGAAGGCCAGGCCCAGGTCGGCGCCGACCTCGCGGACCTTGGCCTGGAGGTCGACGATGTTCTTCGGGTCGAGCGGGTTGGCCTCGTGGTTGGGGAAGGTGCCGTCCAGCTCGAAGTACATCGGGACGAGCTCGATCGGCAGGCCGTCGAAGACGGTCGGCACGGTGTGGCCGCCCATGCCGTTGCCGGCGTCCACCGCGACCTTGAGCGGGCGGATCGCCGTGAGGTCGACCAGGCCGAGCAGGTGGTCGGCGTAGCCGCGCAGGGTCTCCTGCTCGGAGAGCGTGCCGGGCTTCACGTCCTTGGCCGGGACGGTGACGGTGTCGTCCTCGGCGGTCCAGGACTCGACCAGCTCGCGGATCTCGGCCAGGCCGGTGTCCTGGCCGACCGGGGCGGCGCCGGCGCGGCACAGCTTGATGCCGTTGTACTGGGCCGGGTTGTGGCTGGCGGTGAACATCGCGCCGGGCAGGTCGAGCTTGCCGCTGGCGTAGTAGAGCTGGTCGGTCGAGCAGAGGCCGATCTCGACCACGTCGGCGCCGTAGGCCGCGGCGCCCTCGGCGAAGGCCCGGCTGAGCGACGGGGAAGAGGGGCGCATGTCGTGGCCGACCACGATCGCGGACGCGCCGGTGATCTGTACGAACGCGGCGCCGAAGGCCCGGGACAGGCTCTCGTCCCACTGGTCCGGGACGACGCCTCGGACGTCGTACGCCTTCACGAGCTGCTTGAGGTCGCGCACTGCGGCTCCACCCTGGTTCGGTACTGATCGGTACGTCGGGGCCACCCGCCCGTGCGGTCGACGGGGCGTGGTGACGGTAGACGGGCAGCGTACCCGGGTCGAACGAATGCGCCGTGCCGGGTGAGGCGTCAGTTGTCCGGTGAGCGCAGGACCCGCAGGTGCCCGCGGCGGCCGCCCTCGGTGGAGTCGCCCTCGGGGAAGCGGCCCTGACGGGGGGTCTGCGGGCGGGCGGCCTCGCGCACGGCGTTGGCGAGGGCCTCCAGGTCGTCGCTGCTGCGGCGCAGCGGCCCGGCCTCGGCGGCGAGCCGGACGACCTCCCAGCCGCGCGGGGCGGTGAGGCGCTCGGCGTGCTCGGCGCACAGGTCGTAGCAGTGCGGCTCGGCGTAGGTGGCGAGCGGGCCCAGGACGGCGGTGGAGTCCGCGTAGACGTACGTCAGCGTCGCGACGGCCGGTCGGCCGCACGCGGTCCGCGAACAACGACGTACAGAGCTCACGAGGGTGGACGGTACCGCACTCCCCGCCGGGGAGCGAAGACCGCCTGCCCGGAGGGTGTGCCGTGTCGCGCGCCGCGCTCCCGGCCCTCCGCCGATTCCCCCGTCGGAGTGGTCCACTTCCGACCGTCCAAGGACTACTCTCGGCAGTGATATGGACAGCTCCGCACCGCAGTCACCGACAGGCCCCTCCCGCCGTCCCCGGCACCGCGACCGGCACGGCAGGGGGCTGCGCGGCCCGCTGGCGCCGCCCCAGGTGCCGATCTCGCTCACCCGCTCCGAACTGTTCGACGACTACGTGCGCGAGTCGGTGGAGCGGCTGGAGCGGCGTTGGCCGCAGCTGATCGAGGTGGAGTTCGCCGTTCAGGAGGTGCCGCTGCACGAGGCGGACGGCGCCGACGCCGAGGACGGCGTGCCGCTGGGCCGGGTGTCCCCGGGCAAGCAGGGGCGCAAGAGCCAGATCGTGGTGTACCGGCGGCCGGTGGAGATCCGGGCGAAGACCCGGGAGGACCGGGCTGCGCTGGTGCACGAGATCCTGATCGAGCAGGTGGCCGAGCTGCTGGGGCTGTCTCCGGACGCGATCGACCCGCGCTACGACGAGGAGTGAGTCACCGGGGGCGGGAGGCCCGCCCCCGGTGCGCGGTCAGCGCAGGACGACGCCCGGGTCCTGGGCGGCCTGCGGGACCTTGACGGTGCTGTGGTCGTCGCGCAGCGCCTGGACGGTGAACATCGGCACGTCCTTGGCGGGGATGGCGAGCATCCGGGCGGCGACCACCGGGCCGCCGGAGACGGTCTCCACGGTGAGCGCGAAGGTGCCGTTCAGCCCGGCGGGCTCGGGCGCCGGGAGGGCGACCGTGCCGCCGGCCGGGAGCTGGACCTCCTTGGTGGCGGGGGTGCCGCCGCCGCTGCCGGCCGAGGCGGTGACCCGTACGGTGGCCGCGTCGCCGGTGGAGGTCAGGTACAGGGTGGAGGCGCCGGCCCGGTTGTCGGCCACGGTGGCACGGGCGCCGACCGGGTTGGTGCCGGTGAGCCAGGCCGCGTCGCTCTTGCCGCCGGCGCCGGCGCGGTCGACCCGCAGCGCGGCGACGACCGGGGTGGGGTGCTTGTCGTCGCTGGGCGACAGCCGCAGTCCGGCCACCTCGTCGCGGGTGACCTTGCCGAGGTCGACGGCGGCCACCATGCCCGCCTTGACGTGGATCGACTCGTTGCCGGCCGGGGTGAACCAGCCGTTCTTGCCGGAGAGCTGGATCTTCAGGTCGGCGTCGTCCTCCGGCGGCGCCCAGACCACCAGCCGGGCCGAGGCGGTGTCGGCGGGCAGGCCGGGCAGCACCTGGGTGGCGGCCGGGTCGGCCGAGGCGGGGATCCAGTCGGCGCCCTTGCCGCCGTCGGCGGCGTGCAGCGCGGCGCCGATCCGCCCGGAGCGGACGACCACGTGCACGGCGAGGTCGGTGACGGCGCCCTTGCTGATGGTCGACAGCAGGACGGACTGCGAGCTGCCGGGGGCGACGGTGATGCCGTTGGCGGCGTCGCTGTCGATCAGGCCCTTGTCGCCGTACAGCTTGATGTCGACCACGGCGGCGGAGGACTCGGTGTTGACCAGGCTGAGGTAGTCGACCCGGTCGCCGGCCGTGCTGGCCCCGGCGAACCAGAAGCTCGTGCCGGCCGGGGTGCAGGTGAGGCCGGACAGGCCCTGGCCGCGCTGCTCGGTGACGACGGTCGTCTGGGTGACGGTGAAGCCGGGGGCCAGCGCGCCGGTGGCGACGGCTCCGGTGCCGGGCGCGGCGTCTCCGTTGGCCGCCGGGGCGGTGACCGGGGTGCCGGGCTTGGTCAGGGTCAGCCGGGCGT
>NZ_JAFLNG010000700.1 GCF_017427025.1 Streptomyces sp. FH025 | reverse complement strand
TGTCCGAGCTGCACGCCGGGCTGGCGGTGGCAACGGCGAACCGGGACGTCCGTGCGGTGGTGCTCACGCACACCGGCAAGGTGTTCTGCGCGGGGGCGGACCTCTCCGAGGCGACCGGCGCGGACCCGACGGTCGGCCCGCGCGGCCTGGTCGAGTTGCAGAAGGCGATCGTGGACTGCACGAAGCCGGTGATCGCCGTCATCGACGGGCACGCCCGGGCCGGCGGCCTCGGCCTGATCGGCGCGGCGGACCTCGCCGTCGCCGGGCCGGCCGCGACCTTCGCCTTCACCGAGGTCCGGCTCGGCCTCGCGCCCGCCGTCATCTCGCTGCCGCTGCGCCCCAAGCTGGAGCCGCGCGCCGCCTCCCGCTACTACCTCACCGGCGAGGTGTTCGACGCCGCGGAGGCGGAGCGGATCGGGCTGATCACCCGGGCCGCCGCCTCCGCCGAGGACACCGGGGAGGTGCTGAAGGGCCTGCTGGACGCGCTGCGCCAGGGTTCGCCGCAGGGGCTCGCGGAGTCCAAGCGCCTGGCCAACGCCGAGGTGGTGCGCTCCTTCCAGCGGGACGCGGACGAACTGGTGCAGCTGTCGGCGCGGCTGTTCGGATCGGCGGAGGCGCAGGAGGGGATGCGGGCGTTCCTGGAGAAGCGGCCCGCGCGCTGGGTGCGCTGAGCCGGGCCGCGGCCCTTCCGCCGGGTCGGCCCGGGGCCTTGCGCCGAGCCGACCCGGGCTTCGTCCGATTCGGCTCGGGGCATCGTGTCGAACCGGCCCGGCTTCGTCCGCGCTCCGAGCCGGCTCGGGATCACACCGCCGCGGTGTCCCGCCAGAGGTCGAGCAGGTCCCGGTCCCCGGTGACCTCGACCTGACGGGTCCGTTCGATCTGCTCGCCCTGTGCGGTCGTCAGACGGTTCCACAGCAGCAGGTAGAGCTCGCGGGCCGGGCCGGTGAGGGTCAGATCGGCCGGTTCGGCCCGTTCCTCCGTGGTGACGGCCACCGGCCCGTCGGTGATGGTCAGGCGCCAGGAGCCGGGGCCGTCGGTCGTGCGGACCCGGACGGTGCGCAGGCGGTCGCTGCGCAGCTTCGACCGGCTGCGCACCATGAAGCCGCGCAGCAGTTCGTCGATGCCGTCGAGGGCGAGCGCGGTGTCCACGGCCGGGCCGGGCGCACCGGCCGCTGCGTCGGCGTCGAAGCGGTGCACGGCGGTCTCGTGCGCCTGGCGCCGCGCCCAGAAGGCGAGTGGACTGGGCGCGGGCAGGAAGGTCCAGCACTCGAGGTCGGCCGGGGCCGTGCTGAGCACGTCCACCAGGGCGGCGTGCCCCTCGCGGTACCAGTCGAGCAGCGCGGCGTCCGAAGGCATCGGGCCGATGGCCTCGCGCTCGCCCGCCTCGTCCAGCGGCGTGCGCAGGCCTTGGGACGAGATGGCGGCGGCCCAGCGGTGGACGCGGCCGATGTGCCGCAGCAGGTCGCCCAGCCGCCAGTCCGGGCAGGTCGGGACCGGGGCCGCGAGGTCGGTACGGGCGGCGGCCCCGGCGAGCAGGTCGCCCTCACGACGGAGTGCGTCGATGTGTGCGGAGATCTCCATGGGACGGAGTGTTCCACCGGCGGGCGGTGGCGGTAGCGGATTTCGGACAGTCCGCGTCCGTCGCGGCCGGGGCGGGAGTGTCCGGTGCGGTCCGTGTGGCTGGTTAGGTCCATGCGGCCAGTGCGGTCTGTGCGGCTGGTTGGGTCCGTGCGGTCCGTGTGGCCGGTGTGATGTCGGCCTCCCGGTGGCCGAGTGGAAGCTACGGGCCGGTAACGTGAGCGCATGCCGATAACCCGTACCCTCCTCTCCGCCGCTCGGGCCGGCGGCCGCCGGGCCGCCGGGCGCCTCGTCCACCGGGGCTGGCGCTGGGTGCAGCGGGTCGGCGCGGTCACCAACCAGAGCCCGGGTCCGTACCGGTTCGGCGGGCTGGGGGACGGTACGACCCTGGCCTTCCCGCTCGGGGCGGTGTTCAACGAGCAGTGGATCACCATCGGGCCGTTCTCGATCATCGGCGAGCGGGTCACCATCAGCGCGGGCTTCCTGCCGGGGCTGGACCTCGGGCCGGAGCCGATCGTGCGGATCGGCGGCGGCTGCGTGATCGGCCGGGACAGCCATGTCGTCGGTCACCAGTCGATCGTCATCGGCGACGACGTGTGGACCGGTCCGGGTGTCTACATCTCGGACCAGGCACACGAGTACCGGTCCACCGACCTGCCGATCGGCAAGCAGTGGCCGCGCAACGAGCCGGTGGAGATCGGCGCGGGCAGCTGGATCGGCACCGGCGCGGTGATCCTGCCGGGGGCGCGGCTCGGCCGGAACGTGGTGGTCGCGGCGGGCGCGGTGGTGCGTGGCGAGGTGCCCGACCACAGTGTGGTCGCGGGCGCGCCCGCCAAGGTGGTCCGCCGCTGGACCGAGGAGGAGGGCTGGCAGCCGCCGCTGCGCCATGACGCGCCGCAGCCGGTGCCGGACGGGGTGACGGCGGAGCAGCTGCGTGCCCTGGTCGGGTGGGACCTGCGGCTGCCGGGGGAGCAGGGCTGACGATCGCTCCGGCGGCGATGCGGTGAAGCAGCTCCGGTGCGAACTCGGGCACGTCCCGTTGAACTGCTGCGGTCGTACGTCACCGGTACCCGCGCCACCGTCCCGCTCGTTCCCGGTGGTGCGGGTTCCTGGCGCAACTAGCCTGCGAGGGAGGGCCGTTCGGCGGCCCGCGCGGCGATGGCCGCGGTGATCCGCAGGGCGTCGGCAGGGCGTGCCGGGTCCAGTCCGGTGAGGACGGCGATCCGTCGCAGCCGGTAGTCGACGGTGTTCGGGTGCAGGTGCAGGGCGCTCGCAGTGTGGCGGCGGTTGAGGCCGCCGGCCAGGTGGGTGCGCAGTGTGGTGAGCAACTCCCCGCCGTCGGCGAGCGGTTCGATCAGCGCGGCGAGTCGGGAGCGAGCCCGGCTGGGGCGGGTGAGCTGGTACTCCAGCAGCACGTCGTCGAGCCGGTGCAGACCGGGCGGGCGAGCGAACACCCTTGCCACCTCCAGGACTTCGTACGCGAGCGCGACCGCGTCGGGCACCTCGACGGGTGCGGCGGCGGCCGCTCCGGCCAGTACGGGTACGCCCGCCGCGCGGGCCGCGGCGGCCAGGGTGACGGCGAGCCGCGGCCAGTCGACTTCGACGGCGGATCCGTCGGACGGCTCGGGCGGGTGCCGGTGCGGCTGGTCCAGGGGGATGAGGACCAGGCCGCCCGACGGGGTGAGCGCGGTGAGCGCCGACTGCCGGGTGCGGTGGTCGAGTTCGGCGTCGAAGCGGCGGAGTTTGCGGCGGGCGGCGACGCCCGGGTCGACACCCGGGGAGCGTTCGTCCGGGTGGTCGGCGATGGACAGGCAGAGCGCGGCGTAGCCGGTCGGAGGCCGCAGTCCGGCGGCCCGGATGGCGGCCTCCTCGACGGGGGTGCCGGCGAGCAGTGAGGTGAGCAGGGATTGCCGGGCGGCGGAGGGGCGGTCGCCGGCCGGGCGTCGCCCGTCCAGGTAGCCGGACCCGGCGGCGGTGGTGGCCCGCCGGAGCTGGTCGAGCAGCAGCCGGTTGAGCATCAGCAGGTCGGCGGCGTCGCCGGCGCGGGCGTCCCGGGCGACGAACTCCCAGCAGACCTCCAGCCCGAGATGGTGGGCGAGCAGCACCGCGTCCAGCGGCAGGCCCTCCTCGGCGCGGCGTGCCGCAGACTCCCGTACGGCGGTGAACTCCTCGGCGGGGGCGGGAAGTCCGGTGCGGACGGAGTGGGCGAGGGCGCGGATGCGGCGCTCGGTGTCCCGGGCGATCTCGCCGGTCAGCTGCTCGCGGGGGAGGCTGCGGTAGACCGGCACGCGCTCCAGCAGGGCGGCGACCACGCTCTCGGCCAACTCGCGGACCCCGCACAGGAGTCGCTGATCGGCCGGGAGTCCTCCGACCACGGGGACACGCCAACCCGGCGCGGCTTCGGGTGCGGCTTCGGTGGCG
>NZ_JAFLNG010000070.1 GCF_017427025.1 Streptomyces sp. FH025 | reverse complement strand
CTCACCCACCGCTGGGGCGTCGACCCCCAGAAGTTCGGCAAGCTCGTCTGGTTCGAGCTGGAGCTGGACGGTGCCAAGTGAGCGCTCTCCACCCCATCCACCCGGCCGACCCGGCCCTGCTCCACCTCACCGCCCGCCAGATCACCGAACTGATCGTCGATCTCCGCACCGAGGGCCGGGAGTTCGGCCTCCTCTGGCCCTCTGCCGGGCCCGGCGAGACCGTCCTGAACGGCCAGCTCCTCGTCTCGCTCGGCAACGTTCCGGCCAGTACCGTGATCAACCTCCTCGCCCTCCTCCGTGAGTACAAGCGCCACCGCGACAGCGGCCCCTGTAACCGCCGGGACTCCTGATCTCCGTCCAGCGGGCGCCCCCGGCCGTCGGGTGCGACGCTGGAAGTACCGTCCCGACCCCTGAACCACGGGAGGAGCGGACATGGAGATCAAGCCGGAAGCCGTCGTCATCCCCAAGGACACCAGCCAGCTGGAACAGGGGAAGTACGGCCCCGTTTTTCCGAGAACCCCGGCCTGCTACGGGTTCACGATCGTCGCGCGGGTCAAGCCGGGCAGGGCGGACGCGATGCGGGAGTACGGCTACACCCTGGCCAAGGCGCTGGAGAAGGACCCGTACCTCCTCGCGCCGTTGAAGCTGCACTACCTGCGCTGGGTCCTCTTCGACGACGACACCCGCTTCATGTACCAGGGGATCTTCGACACCGACTTCGACAAGTACACCGAGGACGCCATCGCCCTCTTCACCAAGTCGGGCGTGACCACCTCCTTCGAGAACCTCGAAGGCTTTCCCGAGGACTGGCGCACCAACCCGGAGGCCGCCATGCGCTTCGTGCGGGAGCACCACTGCCCGAGCTTCATCGAGTACGGGGAGTACCCGTACGTGACGGCGGACGAGATCAAGAAGGCTCTCCGGATCAAGAACGCCCTGTCGGAGATCCTCGACCAGATGCAGTGACACCAGATGCAGTGAGAAGACGCCAGAAGAGACGATCGACATGAGCGAGGCCAGGACCGCGCGCACGTACAACCAGCGGCACGTTCCACGGAAGCGCGCCCCCGGCGGGCAGCGGGTGAGCGTCTACGTCTCGTGGAGCTACCCGGCCGAGGCCGGTCGCAACGCGGCCGAGCTGGACAACCGCTTCTCCACGATGACCGAGGTCAGGCGGGTGGCGTGGCCGGCCTACGAGGACCCGCAGTGGTCCGACCCGTACCGGTTCCAGCAGGGCATCGCCGGTGCGCTGGAACTGTTCTTCTGGGCCTGGGTGCCGTTCCAGGACTTCGTCGAAGAGATCACGGGGCACCCCGTCGCGGTCTATCAGCGCATCGACCAGGCGGGCTTCCCCACCCCGCTCGACGAGCGGGTGCTGGACGACACGGATGTCCTGTTCGTGTTCGGGCTGGACCACGCCGTCACCGAGCAGAAGGCCGAACCCGGGGAGATCGAGGCCCTGCGGGCGTTCCTCGCCCGGGATGACGCCCGTCTCGTCCTGGGCCCGCACCACGACGTCGGCGCCTCGGACGACCTCACCGTACGAGAGATGGAGTACCGCCACCACGGCGATCCCCTGGTGCCCCGCCAGCAGCGGTTCGCCACCTACGTAAGGGACTTGATGCAGGGCCTCGGGGTGCCGGTCATGAACCGGTACGGGCTGCGCCCGGCGACGAGAGAGGACGGCCGGATCGCCCCGCTGTCCACGGTCCCGGACCTGGACGCGAAGGGCTGGCTGGACGGGGTGACCAACTTCAACTTCCACCTGCACCTGCCGCACTACGACGTGACGGCGGCCGACGCGCAGGACACCATCCACGTGCTGGCCAGGCAGCCGATCGACCTGTCGAGGTCGCATCCGTTCACCCAGGAGGGCAACACCGAGTTCAACATGTTCCTGTGGATGCCTCCCGGCGGCGACCGCGCCGCTGATCTGCTGCTGGCGGACTCCACGATCTTCAGCTCCCTGTTCGGCGGGGACGAAAGCCTGCGGAACTTCTGGCGCAACCTCGTCTCCCGGTAGGCCGCGAGGAGGCCGAACCATGACCGTGGACCCGGACAGTGCGCTGGAACTGGACAGCGCGCTGGAGCTGGACGACATCCAGCGCGGCGTTCTCAGCCCCCGGCCGACGCCCTACGCGGCGACCTACCTCGCCTTCCGCATCGACGAGCGCGACCACGGGCGGGAGTTGATGCGGCGCGCGAGCGCGGTGGTGACCTCCGCGGCGGAGCCGGTCAGCCCCCTGGGCGAGACCTGGGTGAGCGTGGCCGTCACCTGTCGCGGCCTGGAGACGCTGGGGGTGCCGCCCGCCTCGCTGTCCACGTTCGCCTGGGAGTTCCGGCAGGGCATGGCGGCCCGCGCCCGAACGCTGGGCGACGTGGGCGACAGCGCCCCGGAGCACTGGGAGGTACCGCTGGGGAGCCCCGACGTCCACGTGGTGTTCACCGCCGTCGCGCCCGACCCGGAACACCTGTGGGCGGCCGTCGACCGCGCCCGCCCCGCCTACGAGCGGCTCGCCGGCGTGACGGCGATCTGGCGGCAGGACTGCTACGCGCTGCCCACCGAGACCGAGCACTTCGGCTACCGCGACGGGATCAGCCATCCGGCCGTCGAAGGCAGCGGCACACCCGGCTCCAACCGGCTCGAAGTGCCCCTGAAGGCGGGTGAGTTCGTCCTCGGCTACCGGGACGAACTCGGCGGCCTCCAGAGCCCGGAGCCGAACGAGCTGGGGCGCAACGGCAGTTACGCGGTCTTCCGCAAGCTCCACCAGAAGGTCGCCGAGTTCCGGCGGTACCTGAAGGGCAACTCCACCGGGCCCCAGGACGAGGAGCTGATCGCCGCGAAGATCATGGGGCGCTGGCGCAGCGGTGCCCCGCTGGCGCTGGCCCCGCAGAGCGACGATCCCGCGCTCGGCGCCGACCCCGAGCGCCGCAACACCTTCCTGTACGAGAGCGACGATCCGGCGGGCTTCACGACACCCGGCGGCTGCCACATCCGCCGGGCCAACCCCCGCGACGCGGCGGTGGCGGGGGAGGTTCGGCTGCACCGGATGATCCGGCGCGGCGCCGTCTACGGCCCGCCGCTGCCCGAGGGGGTGCTGGAGGACGACGGGGTCGACCGCGGTCTCCTGTTCGCGTTCGTCGGGGCGCACCTGGGGCGGCAGTTCGAGTTCGTCCAGTCGCAGTGGATGAACGACGGCGTCTTCTTCGGCGCGAACGACGCCAGGGACCCGGTCACCGGCTCCCACGACGGCTCCGCCGGCTTCACCATTCCCCGGCGGCCACTGCGCCGGCGCCTCGCCCCACTGCCCCGGTTCGTCGTCACCCGGGGAGGCGAGTACTGCTTCCTGCCGAGCCTGACCGCCCTGCGCTGGCTCGGCGACCCGCACGACTGACAGCCACGACCGACCGCCACGACTGACAGCCACGACCGACAGTGGGGAAGCCCGATGGAGACCCTGCACCAGGTGCTCAACGCCGTCACCGTCATCTTCATCGCGACCACCATGTTCGCCGCCGGCCTGGGCGCCACGGTGTCGGCGCTGCGGAGCGTCCTCACCGACCTGCCGCTCCTGCTCCTGGCGCTGCTCGCCAACCTGGTGATCATCCCGCTGCTCGGCTGGGGCCTCGGGGCGCTGTTCGGCCTGGACTCCGCCTCCTTCATCGCGCTCATCCTGATCGCCTCGTCCCCGGGAGGCCCCTTCGGGGCGAAACTCGCCATGGTGCAGAGCGGCGACGTCGTCGGAGGGGCGGCGATGCAGGTGCTGCTGGCCTCCGTCGGCAGCATCACCTTCGCCCCCACCGCGGGCCGCCTCCTCACCGCCGCCGACGTGGGCACGGGCGTCTCCCTGGACGTCGGAGCGCTGGTGCGGACGGTGGCCCTGCTGCAACTCGTACCGTTCGCCATCGGCCTGCTGGTGCGCCGCTACGCCGAGCCCACCGCGCGGTCCTGGCATCCCACGGCGGCCGCCGTCTCCAACATCACGTTCCTGATCGTGCTGGCGGGAATGCTGCTCGGCAACTGGCGCAGCGTCGTCGACCTCCTCGGCTCCCTCTCCCTCCTCGCCGGCTTCCTGCTCTCCGCCGCCGCCTTCGCCATAGGAACCCTGCTGGCCACGGGCCCACCCGTACGCCGCACCACGATGGGCGGCGTCGCCTCCGTCCGCAACGCCGGCCCCGCACTGGCCGCGATCGGCCTCGCCTTCAACGACCAGCCCACCGTCCTCGGCGCCCTCGCCGCCATCCTCCTCAGCGGCCTCGCCGCAGCCCTCCCCATCGCCACCCTCCTCAACCGCCGCCGGAGATCCGCTGCCACCACACCTGACTGACCGCATAATGGCTGGTGCAGAGGGACCTCCCCGGTCACGAGACTGTGGCCGAGATCCCCAAGCGCATGGTCCAGTTCTTCCCGGAGGTGGCGCGTAGTGCAGAGCTTTGAGCAGCTCTTCGCTGCTGCCCGTCACACCGCTGTCCACCTGGAGATGCGCGACGGATACATGCGTGACGACCCGGTGTTCGTTGCCTGGCAGGCTGGCCGGATCGAGTTGGACGGCCGGGACGAGACCGCCTGGCGTGGTCTCGTCCGGGAGGCGACCGCGCGTGGTGTCGCCGTTCGGCGAGCACGGATCGTGTCGGAGCCGCTGAGCGACTACACCCGGTTCGAGTACGAGATCACCTCGGACCACAACATCGCAGCGGGTGAGGACGTCCGCTGGTTGGCCCGCCGACATGCGACCGACCTCGCGCTCCCCGGCAACGATTTCTGGCTCTTCGACGGCAGCACCTTGTTGGTGAACCACTTCGATGGCGGCGGCAACTGGCTCGACAGCGAACTGGTCACCGATGACGCAGCGGTGAAGCTCTGCGCCGAAGCCTTCGACGCCGTGTGGCACCGAGCGATCCCGCACCTCGACTACCGGCCTGCCTGACCCGTCAATGCCTTCGTCTCCCCATTCGGCCACTCAAGAGGCGCGCCAGGCATTCGGTCGTCGCTTGCGCGAGATCCGGAAGGACGCGGGTTTGACCGCGCGGCGCCTGGCTGAAGCCGCAGGATGGCACGAGTCGAAGGTGAGCAAGATCGAGCACGGTCGGCAGCCGCCTTCCGATGCCGACCTCAAGGCCTGGGCGCTCCACTGTGGCGCCGACGAACAGACCGCAGACCTCATCGCCGTATCACGCGGCATAGAGGGTGCGTACGTCGAGTGGCGCCGCCTGGAGCGCTCGGGCTTGAGGCATGCGCAGGAGTCGGTGCTGCCGCTCTGGGAGCGTACACGGCGATTCCGGATCTACTCGCCTTGGCTGATTCCGGGCCCGGTTCAGACCGCCGGCTACATTCGGGCCCTGTTGGAATCCATCCGTGACAGGCGCGGACTCTCGGACGACATCGACGCTGCTGTCGAGGTGCGGCTCGAAAAGCAGGAGCGTGCTCTCCGGGACCCCGGTAGGCGGCAGTTCGCCATCATCCTGGAGGAGAGTGCGCTGAGGTATCGGATCGGCGATCCGGTGACGATGGCGGCACAACTCGGGCACCTTGTGGCGATGGCGTCACTGGCGTCCATCAGCCTCGGGATCATCCCGGCGACAGCTAGCCGGGGCGCGCTCTGGCCTGTGGAAGGCTTCTTCCTGTTCGATGGCGAACTGGTCAACGTCGAGCTCGTTTCCGCACATCTGACGGTCACGCAGCCGTCCGAAATCGCCATGTATGCGCGAACCTTCGCGGACCTGTCAGCCATGGCTGTGCGAGGCGGGGAGGCGCGCTCTTTGATCGCGGCTGCCATGGCATCTATCGGCTGAGCAAGTTCGAGCACACTCATCGCCAGCAACGTGGGCTGATTCCTATCGTCGAGGTGCGGTCCGGCGGTTGTCGCCGGGCCGATGTTCCCGGTGGCCGGGAGGACCGGTAGCACCACGCTCAATACCACGACCAGGTAGGAGGCACCCATGGGATGGGGAACCGACAAGGGCGGAAGCTCCGGTGGCGGGAGCGGGCCCAACGACGGCGGCCAGGGCAAGCACGCGGGCAAGAAGGACTTCAACACGGCCAAGTCGACCCCCGACACCTCGTCCGGCTCGAAGACCGGAAAGCACGGCAAGGACGGCGGCAAGGGCAAGTGACGTTCAATCAAGTCGCCTTGGAGCAGGCCGCCGTGCGCGGCCTGCTCCGGGTCGTATCCGGCTTCCTCGGCCACGATGTGGCTCCAGAGTGGCGTAAGGCCGCCGAAGCGATCCCGCGCCATCGCTTCCTTCCCGACCGGGTCTGGCTGAGCGATGACGACGACCTCCTCACCCTCTGCGACCGTGAGCGCGAGCCTGAGCGCTGGTTCGCCGCCGCTTACGGGGACGTACCCGTGGTGACGCAGATCGACGACGGGCAGGAGCCGGAGGATCTCTCCGATGCCATTCCTTCCTCCTCGGCCTCTGCGCCGTCGATCGTCTTCAAGATGCTCGAACTCCTGGACCTCGCCCCCGGGATGAGAGTTCTGGAGATCGGCGCCGGCACCGGGTTCAACGCGGCCTTGCTCTCCCACCGGCTCGGCGACATCAACGTGACCACGATCGAGATCGACCCCGCTGTGGCCGAACTCGCCAGTTCCAACCTCAACGGCCTCGGTTACGCCCCCACCGTCGTCTGTGGCGACGGAAGCCTCGGTTGGAGTGCCCAAGCGCCGTACGACCGGGTGGTGGCCACCTGCTCGGTCCAGAGAGTTCCCTACGCCTGGGTCGACCAGACCAGGCCCGGTGGAACTGTGCTCGCCCCTTGGGAGAACCCGTGGATCTCCGGCGGGCTCCTCCGCCTCACCGTCGGCGACGACGGAACCGCCACCGGCCGCTTCACCCCCGACAGCTCCTTCATGCTGATCCGCACTCAGCGCCGCGACCTCCGCCTCTTCCGGGACGTCGTCATGGACGACCACGTGCCGGTCGAGTCCACGACCACCCTCGATCCCTGGGCCGTCGCCGACTCTGCCTTCGAGACTCAGTTCGCCCTCGGCCACCGTCTCGGCGACCTCTGGTACGCCTGGGACCACGACCCCGACTTCGACGACGTCGAGACCCGTCTCTGGGTGTCCACCACCGACGGGACCTCCTGGGCGGCCGTGGACTGGGACGGCGGCGACGACACCGAGCGCTACCCCGTGTGGCAGCACGGTCCGCGCCGGCTCTGGGACGAGGTCGAAGCGGCCCACGACTGGTGGCTCGCCAACGACCGACCCGGCCCCGCCCGGTTCGGCCTCACCGTCACTCCGGACGGCCAGTGGGCCTGGCTCGACGACCCGGCCGACGCCTGGCGCCTGCCCTGACTCCCACGCTGCCGCACAGGAAGTCGGCTCGGCCGACTTCCTGTGCGCAGCGGCCCGTTCCTGAGCCTTCGAACCGTCAATGGAATTCGGCGAATTCACCATTTCGTGGGGCCGTGTGAGCCGCTTCGTGTGCGGTGGGCCTCGTGTGAATACCTTGAGCCGGCAAGGCATTTCACCCGGTGCTCACTGAAGGGGATGTCCCATGCGTCGTCGCTCGCGGCTCGCCGCTTTCCTGTCGGCGGCCGTCGCCGCACTCGTGCTGGCCGTCGTCTCCACGCCGGCTCATGCCGCCACCAGGGACTACTGGTCGCCGACGACCGAGTTCGAGAACGAGTACAACCACGGCCAGGTCAACGCGGCCATCGGTCTGCGGGTCGGGCAGCGCGAGCTGCGGGTGGTCGAGTACTTCGAGTGTGTTCTCCACGTCCTGACGCCCGACGGCTACTACGTCTGGCGCAAGGTCCCGTGCGTGGCCGCCGAAGGCAACACGTACAAGGCCACCGCGCCCGACGGTACCGTCTACAGCGGCACCTTCCCCGAGGCCTCCGGCCAGCCCGTCGATCGGGCCAGCGAGACGGCCTACAAGTGCTCTCCCGGCACCTGGACGGTCGAGGTGGGCGGCAGGGCCCATGTCCAGACGATCGACACCTGGGCCGACATCGACCAGTTCCACAAGATCGACGTGAACTCCTGCGCCTGAGAGCCCGTCGCCCTCGCCGCCCACGCTCCACGGACTTGGCCTCCGGGATCCCGATCGGTCCCGGAGGCCAAGTGCCGTTGCGCGGGTGCCGCTAGCCCTGACGGATAGCCGAGATGTCGAACTCCAGAACGACCTTCTCACCGACCAGGACGCCGCCGCCCTCCAGGGCCGCGTTCCAGCTCACGCCGAAGTCCTTGCGGTTGATGGTCACCGAGCCCTCCAGGCCGACCCGCAGGTTGCCGTACGGGTCGACGGCGTTGCCCGTGTACTCGAAGTCGATGCTGACCGGGCGGGTGGTGTCCTTGATGGTGAGGTCGCCGGTGACCCGGTAGTCGCTGCCCCCGCGCGCCTCCACGTTCGTGGCGCGGAAGGTGATGTCGGGGTAGTTGGGGGCGTCCAGGAAGTCGTTGGTGCGCAGGTGCTGGTCGCGCTGGTCGACTCCGGTGTCGATGCTGTCGACCTTGATCACCACCTGGGCGGTCGAGCGGCTCGGGTCCTCGCCGTCCAGGTGGGCGGTGCCCTCGAACTGGTGGAACGCGCCCCGGACCTTGGTCACCATGGCGTGGCGCGCCACGAAGCCGATCCGGGTGTGGGTGGGGTCGAGGACGTAGTCCCCGGTGAGCTTGGAGAGTTCGCTGGTCATGGTCGGGGTTCCTCCATGGTCCCGGACCCGGCGGCGGTCCCGTCCGGGTCGCTTCCGATCGACGCTAGGGCCACTCCGGTACGCCTCCCGGTCGGACGCGCGGGGGAGCGTCATGGTCACCACTCTCGGCGCACGGGTGACTCGGCGCCACCGGTCACCCGCCCCCGGCCAGCGCCGGGCCCCCGAGCCCGCCGTGCCTCAGTCGCGCGGTTCGGCCGTCGCGGCGAGGGCTCCCGGCAGCTCGGCGCAGGCCGCCCGCAGGCGCCGGGCGAGGTCCTCCCGGGTGTGTCCGGAGGGCTGTTCCACCCAGGCGGCGAGCGCGAGGCGGAACGCCGACACCAGCATGTCGAGGGCGAGCCGGGCGCGCAGGTCGGCGGGGCCGTCCAGGGTGAAGCGCCGTCCGGTGACGGCCACCGCCTCCTGGGTGACCCGGTCACAGAAGGCCAGTCCGTGGGCGTCCATCGAGGGCGTCCGCGCGGCCAACCTGCGGCTGACCAGGGCTCGTTCGGCCCAGCCGTCGGCCGGCATCCGGCCGATCGCCTCGGTGAGTGCCTGCTCGTACAGCGCGAGCAGCCGGTGCCCGTCCGCCGGGCGGTTCTCCAGTGCCGTGAGGAAGGCCGCCCACAGGTCCTGGGTGGGGGCCATCGCGACGTCTTCCTTGCTGCTGAAGGTGCGGAAGAACGTCCGCTTGGAGACCTCGACCGCGTCGCACAGCTGGTCCAGCGTGACCCCGTCGAAGCCGTGTTCGCCGAACAGCTCCAGCGCGGTGTCGATCAGCGCCTGCCGGGTGCGCAGCTTCTTGCGTTCGCGCAGCGGCAGCCTGGCGTCCGGCGTCTGGGTGGCCTGCTCGGGGTTCATCCCGGTCAGTGTAATCCGGGTGGGGTATCCGGGCAGCGAATGCCACCTGTACGCTTCTGCCACTCAGTGGCATAAGCCTACGGGAGGATCTTTCATGCGTGCTCTCCTCGTCGACAGCTCGGCCCCCGGCCGCCTGAGCCTCGGCACCGCCCCCGACCCCGAACCGGCCCCGCACCAGGCGCTGATCAGGGTCACCGCGACCTCGCTCAACTACGGCGAGGTCGCCTTCGGCCTCGACTCGGCACCCGACGGCGCGGTGCTCGGCTGGGACGCCGCCGGAGTCGTGGAACGCGCCGCCGCCAACGGCTCCGGCCCGGCGGCCGGGACTCAGGTGGTCACCCTGATGCCCGACGGCGCCTGGGCCGAACTGCGGGCCGTCGACACGGACTTGATCGGCGTCGCACCCGACGGGGTCGACCCGGCCGCGCTCGCCACCATCCCGGTCGCCGGCGTCACCGCCCTGCGCGCCCTGCACCGCATCGGGCCGCTGCTCGGCCGCACCGTGCTGGTCACCGGGGCCACCGGCGGTGTCGGCCGGTTCACCGTCCAACTCGCCCGCGCCGCAGGGGCGTACGTGATCGCGTCCACCGGAGCGCCGGAGCGCGACGGCGCCCTGCTGCGGCGCCTGGGCGCGCACGAGGTGGTCGGCGCGCCGGAGGAGGCGGCCGCCCGGCCGGTGGACGGGGTGGTCGACCTGGTCGGCGGGCCCCGACTCGTCGAGGCCTACGAGACCTTGGGGGAGGGCGGCACGCTGGTCGCCGTCGGACACAGCGCGGGCCAGGGGGAGGAGTTCCCGTTCGGCGCGCTGTTCGGCGACCAGGGGCGGCACGACCGCAGCATCGTGACCTTCTTCCTGCTCGGCTGCACCGGCCTCGGTCGCGACCTCGGCTGGCTCGCCCAGCGCGTCGCCGCAGGGGAGTTGGACCCCGGCATCACCTGGCGCGGCGGCTGGGACGGCGCGGCGGAGGCCGTCGACGCCCTGCTCGGCGGCCGCCTCCACGGCAAGGCGGTGCTGACCTTCGACGCCTGAGCCGGGGCGCCGGGCGCCGCTACCGGAAGTCCGCCGCGTGGTCCCGCACCCAGGAGCGGAAGTCGCGCGGCGGGCGGCCGAGCACCCGCCGCACGGTGTCCGTCACCCGCTCGGGCTCGCGGGTGAACGACTCCCGGGCCCGCAGCCGGGACTCCACGAACGCGGCGTCGCCCCAGGCCGCCGTCAGCCGCTCGCGGGCCGTCTCCGGCGCCAGCACCTCCCAGCGCACCTCGGTGCCCGGAGGGGGCCACTCGCGGGTGCGGGCGCTACGCCGCGTCCGCCTCGCGAGGGGCTTCGGCCGGGCGCCTCCCCCGCGCAGGGGACGGCCGTCGGTCGTACGGCCTCAGCGCAGCCGCGAGGAGGACAGGATCGACGCCAGGTGCGCCACCACCATCCCCCAGGTGATCACCGTGATCCCGGCCAGCGCCGCCCGGGTCGCGTCCAGGTGGCCGAGCCGGGTGTCCAGCACGGCCGCCGCCAGCAGCACCAGGGAGGCCTCGATGCCGTTGGTCACCCGGTGGATCTTGAAGATCGAGGCGAGCCGACGGGCCGTCGCGATGCCCTGGGAGCGCGGCTGGGTCGACTCCTCGTCCGCCGGCGCCTGCCCGCTGCGGGCCCGGGCCACGTCCACCAGGTCCGTCGAGGCCTTGAGCAGCACCACGCCCAGCGCGGCCGCCAGACCCGCCGACACCCACAGCTCCGAGCCGCCGCGCGCCGCCCGGACACCCGCGCCGATCATCAGCGCGGCGTCCGCCAGATAGGCGCCGAGCCGGTCCACGTACACCCCGGCCATGCTGAACTGGCGCTTCCAGCGCGCCACTTCGCCGTCCACGCAGTCGAAGAGCAGGAACAGCTGGAACAGCACCGCCGCCAGCACCGCGCCGGTCAGGCCCGGGATCAGCAGGGCCGCGCCGCCGCCGACCCCGCACACCACCATCACCCAGGTGAGGGTGTTCGGCGACACCGAGGTCCGCACCAACTGCCGGGTGGTCCGCAGCGAGATCCGCCGCATGTACAGCCGGCCCGCCCAGTGCTCACCGTTGCGGCTCTGCAGCTTGGCCTGCGGCTGGCACACCTCGCGCAGCTCGGCGAGCGCCGGAGCAGCCACCATGACGACATCCCTCCACCTGTCCCGAAACGATCACCACAGGCTACGGCCTCCCGGGAGCGCGGTGACCAGCCGGTACGGGGAAAACCGGTGGGCCGCCCGACCGGCCCCGGGCTAGGCTTCGCAGGTTCGCCGGAACCGGAGGCCCCGGGCCCGACCACCCCGCTCCCGCACGCCGGTTGACGCGGTTCGACGCGCCCCGGGGCGGAGCGAGGAGCACAGAGACATGGTGACCACGGGCGCCGCGCCGCAGAGCCCCGACCTGGCCCGACTCCTGGACGGGTACCGCCCGCAGGGCCCGGCGGAGACCGCCGACCACGCCCGGGTCCGCCCCCTGGCCGACGCGCCCGACGCCTGGGACCGCTCCACCGCGCTGCACTTCACCGCCTCCGCGCTGATCGTCCACCCGCCGACCCGCCGCGTCCTGCTGCGCTGGCACGTGCGTCAGCAGGCCTGGCTACAGGTCGGCGGCCACGGCGACCCGGGCGAGACCCTGCCGCTGGACATCGCGCTGCGCGAGGGCCTGGAGGAGACCGGCCTGACCGACCTCACCCCCTGGCCCGACGCCGCCCTCGTCCACCTCGCCGTGGTGCCCGTCCCGGCCTCGCCCGTCGAACCCGCCCACGAGCACGCCGACCTGCGCTTCCTGCTCGCCACCGACACCCCGGACCGGGCCCGCCCGGAGAATCCGGCCTCCCCGCTGGAGTGGCTCACCGTCGAGGAGGCCAAGGCGCGGACCACCGAGGAGAACTTCCGCGAGACCCTCGACCGGGCCGCCCGCCTGCTCGCCTGATCCGCCGCCGGCCCGCCCCCGGCCCGTACGACCACCAGCCCGTACGACCACCGGCCCGTACGATCCCCGGCCCGCACGACCATCGGCCCGTACGATCCCCTGCTCGAAGGAACCCCGATGCACACCGACCAGACGCTCATCTTCGACGCCGACGACACGCTCTGGGAGAACAACGTCCTCTTCGAGCGCGTCATCGACGGCTTCCTGGACTGGGTCGCCGCCCCGGCCGAACGGGAGGGCGCCCGCGCGCTGCTCAACCGGATCGAGGCCGCCAACTCCGTCACCCTCGGCTACGGCGCGACCGTCTTCCGGCAGAGCCTCGCGGACTGCCTGCGGCAGCTCAACGACGACCGGGCCGTGACGGAGGCCGAGCTCGCCCGGATCGACGGCCTGCTCGCCCCGCTCACCGACCGCGGGGACGTCGAGCTGATCCCCGGCGTCGCCGACACCCTCACCGCCCTCGCCGACCGGCACCACCTGCTGCTGCTCACCAAGGGCGACCAGGACGAGCAGCGGCGGAAGGTGACGGCCTCCACGATCGACCACCACTTCCGCGGCATCCACATCGTGGCCGAGAAGTCCGTCGACACCTACCGGCAGCTCACCGGCGACCTCGGCCTCGACCCCGAGCGGACCTGGATGATCGGCAACTCGCCCAAGTCCGACATCGCCCCCGCCCGCCGGGCCGGGCTGCGCACCGTGTTCATCCCGCACGCGCACACCTGGGTGCTGGAGCACGAGGACCTCGGCCCGGACGAGGCGACGCTGCAGCTCACGGCCTTCCCGGAGCTGCTGCGCCACTTCTGAGTCACCGTCGGGCTAGACGGCGAGCGCGGCCGCCGGGGCCTGCGCGCCCCGGTACAGCCAGGCCCGCTCGGCGGCCGACCACACGCTCGTCGTCACCAGGTACAGCGCGGCCGCCACCGGCACCAGCAGCGCGAACAGCACCGACCCGAACGACAGGTACGGCAGCAGCCGCGCGCCCGGCTGCGGGGTGGCCTGCGGGGTGGCCTGCGCGGCCGCCGCCGCCCGCCGGGCCCGGCGGTAGTTGACGTACCCGACCGCCGCCAGCCCGGCGTACAGCACCACGAACACCGCCACCTGCGCGGCGCCGTGCGCGTCCCCGACGTGCAGGCCCAGCGGCACACCGAACAGGGTGTGGTCCAGCAGGTCGTTCGGGGTGGTGAAGAGGCGGTACATCACCGAGAAGAACGGGATCTGGATCAGCAGTGGCAGGCACCCCGCGAACGGTGAGGCCTGCTCCTTCCGGTACAGCTCCGCCAGCGCCTCGCGCTGCTTCTCCGGACGGTTCCGGTACTTGCGGTTCAGTTCGGCGACCTTCGGCGCGAGCTTCGCCCGCGCCTTCTCCCCGCGCGCCGCCGCCCGCGCCAGCGGGTGCAGGGCGAGCCGTACGCAGACGGTGAACAGGACGATGGCCAGCGCGGTCGGCAGGACGTGGGCGATGGCGGCGACCGCGGCGTGGGCGGCGGCGACGGCCGGGTCGAGAACGGCGAGAACGGACATGGTGAAGCGAGCCCTCCGGGGTCTCAGGAACGAGTGATCGGCGGAGGACGGCCGCGAAAGGGCCTGACGCGAAAGGGCCTTGAAGGCTCTGAGAGCTCCGAAGGCTTCAGGCGAAGAGGAGTTGCGCGGCCGCCGGGGCCGCTCCCGGCGCCCTGGGGCGTCGCCTGCCCCGGGCGTCCGGATCACGCTGCGGAAGGAACGCCGTACGGAACGCCCGGCGTCGCAGCACACCGCTGCGCACCGCCGCCGGCGCCCGCGCGCCCAGCAGCCGGGCCCCGGCCAGCGCCCCCGCGACCGCCCCGGCCACCAGCACCACGGCCGCCACGGCGGCGACGGACGCCAGCGTCCCGCCGTCGGTCACCACGTCCCCCGTCAGCACCCGGAGCAGGCCCAGCAGCATCGCGATCACGGTCACGGCGCGCCCCCCTCCTTCGGTGCTTCCGGCTCCCGGACGTTCAGGACGACGATCCTACGGCCCGTCGGGTTCCCGCCGCGCGCGGAATCCTCGAGCCGCGCTCGAGCGCGGCTCGAGGACGGCGCGAACGCGGCTCGAAGCGCGGCGTCCGAGCCGTAGCCACGGGTGCTACGCGGGGCTACCGTGGATTCCATGAAGACGATTACCCAGCGGGAGTTCCGGAACAACTCCGCCGCGGTGATGGACGCGGTGGAGGCGGGGGAGACCTTCCACATCACCAGGAACGGGGTCGAGGTCGCGGAGCTGCGGCCGGTGTCCGGGCGACGGCGGCTCACCGCGGAGGAGCTGGTGGCGCGGCACGTGAAGCTGCCGCGGGTGGACTACCAGCAGATGCGCAAGGAGGCCGAGGAGTACTTCGGGCCCGAGGAGCTGGTGGGGGACGAGGGCGACGACCCGTTCGAGCGGCGGCGTGGCTGAGCGCCGGAGGGCGCCCCGGGCGCCCCGACGACGGCCGGCCGGGGTGCTGGACACCTGCGTCTACATCGACCTGGCGCTGCTGAGCCCCGCCGACCTGCCGGCCGTCCCGGAGCTGACCGCGATCACCTTCGCCGAGCTCCAGCAGGGCGTGTCGATGGCCCGCGACCCGGCCAGCCGGGCCGCTCGGCTGGAGGTGCTGGGCGCGGCGATGGCCGACTTCGACCCGCTGCCCTTCGACGCGGCCGCCGCCGCCCGCTACGGGACGCTGGTCACCCTGACGATCGCCGCCGGGCGGCAGCCGCGCCCGCGCCGGATCGACCTGATGATCGCCGCCGTCGCCTCCGCCCACGGGCTGCCGCTGTACACCCGCAACGTGGCGGACTTCCGGGGGCTGGGCTCGGCGGTGGAGATCATCGGGCTGTGAGCGCGGCCTCCCCGTCGCGCTCGACCTCGTCCGCCAGGGCCGCCGCGTACCGCAGGGCCTCCCGGCGGGCCCGGAAGCGGCGCGGCACCAGGTTGTTGCCGGAGGTGCCGACGTACGGTCCGACCGCGGCCGCGACGGCCCAGCGGGGGCGGTCGAGCAGCCGGAGGACCGCCCAGCGGAGCGCGAAGTTCAGGCCGAGCAGGGCGGCGAGGGGGATGAGCAGCAGGAACCCGTCGCCGTACGCCTGGACGCCGCGCAGCGGGTCGTAGTCGTTCAGCGGCTTGGACGTCGCCCGGAACCTGCCGAGCCACACCACCGCGAGCCGGACGCGCCGCCCGTCGGGCCCGGTGACGTCGAGGTAGCCGATGCGCCCGGCGCGCTCGCCCCGGGCCCAGGCCTCCCGTTCCGCGGCGGTGGACGTGACCAGCGCCTCGGCCGCCGAGGCCTTCCGGCGCTGCTCGAACTCCGCGGTCCAGGCGTTCCCGCGTTCCTTCTGCTCGGCGGACCACGCCCGCTCGCGCTCCTGTCGCTCCTCGAAGCTGAGCCGGCGCCCCCGATCTGTGCTCACGCGGTCATCGTAGGAGGACGGGTCAAGGAAGGGTAAAGCGGGCCGCTCGGTCGATCGTCGGCCGAGCGGCCGGTCGTCAGCCCAGCCGGACCGCCGTCCCCGTGGCCGCGGAGGCGCGGGCCGCCTCCAGGACGGTGAGGGTCGCCACCGCGTCGCGCGGGTCGACCGGGGGAGGGGTTCCCGGGGTGGCCAGGGCGGCGGCGACGCCGGCGTAGAACGCGGGGTAGTCGCCCGGGTCGGTGGGCAGGGAGATCGCCGACTCGTCGGTGCCCAGGGTTCCGTAGTGCTCGGGCAGGTCGGCGCCCCAGGGGTGGCTGCCGTCCGGGCGGTGGCCCGCCCGCAGCTCGGCCTCCTGCGGGTCCATGCCGGACTTGACGTACCCGGCGGTGTCGCCGAGCACCCGCAGCCGGGGGCCGATCAGCGGGGTGATGGCGCTGGTCCACAGGTGCGAGCGGGTGCCGGAGGCGTGGGTGAGGGCGAGGAAGGCGTCGTCGTCCACCACCGCGCCGTCCCGGCGCACGTCGATCTCCGCGTACACCGTCTCCACCGGCCCGAACAGGGTCAGCGCCTGGTCGACCAGGTGGCTTCCCAGGTCGTACAGCGTGCCGCCGACCTCCGCCGGATCGGCCAGCTCCCGCCAGCCCGGCTTGGGCTTCGGGCGGAAGCGCTCGAAACGCGACTCGAAGCGGTGCACCCGGCCGAGCGCGCCACCGCGCACCAGCCGACTCGCGGTGAGGAAGTCGCCGTCCCAGCGCCGGTTCTGGAACACCGTGAGCAGGACGCCCCGGGCCTCGGCGAGTCGGCACAGCTCCAGCGCCTCGGCGGCGGTGCCGGCCAGCGGCTTGTCCACCACGGTGGCCAGGCCCGCCGCCAGCGCGGCGCGGGCCAGCGGGGCGTGGGTGCGGTTGGGGGAGGCGATGACGACCAGGTCCAGCGCGTCCGGGTCGGCGAGCAGCTGCTCGGGGGTGTCGACGGCGCGGGCGTCGGGGTGCTCGCGGCGCAACTGCTCGCGGCGCTCGGGGTTGGCGGTGACCACGGCGTCCAGCCGCAGCCCGGGCGTGGTGGCGATGAGCGGGGCGTGGAAGGCGGAGCCGGCCAGGCCGTAGCCGATCAGGCCGACACGGAAGGGCGTCGTCAGCGTGTTCATGCGACCCACTCAACCACGAGGTGCGACCGAAACGTGTGCGCCCCTGACCTGCGGTTCGTCGCCGCCCGCCACGGTCGACCGGGGCGGGCGGCGACGCCGGGAAGGCCCTCCCGCGGTGGCAGGAGGGCCTTCGTCGGATCGGTCGGTCGGGCGGGTCGGGCGGATCGGTCGGGTGGGTCGGTCAGGTGGGTTGTTCGGGCAGGGTCGGTCAGGCCGCGGTGCGCTCCGGGGACCTGGTCCTGCCTCCGGCGGGTTCGCTCGCGGCGGCACTGGTGGAGCGCTGGTACGGCGCCGGCTACGGCGCGCTCGTCGGACGGTCCGGTACGGGCGACTAGACCGGGCCGTACCCGGACCGGACCGGTCGGTACCCGTCGGACGCCGGAGCGTTCCGGGCCCGGTCAACGGGGATGCGGGCCCCCCGAGATGCCCCCGGCCCTCGCTGTTCGCGCGGTGGTGTCCCGGCTACGCTGGTCCGCGTTGGGGCAGCCAGTGGTGCGCCCGGCCGGCCGAGGGTGTCCGACCGGAGCGATGTGCGAGATCGTCCAGAGCTTTTGCAAGACCGAGGAGACACCTACGTGGCAGAGCGCAAGCCCATCGAGGCGTGGCTGACCGACATGGACGGGGTCCTCATCCACGAGGGCACCCCGATCCCCGGGGCCGGCGAGTTCATCAGCAGGCTGCGGGAGTCCGGCAAGCCGTTCCTGGTGCTGACCAACAATTCGATCTACACCCAGCGTGACCTCCAGGCCCGGCTCGCCCGGATGGGACTCGACATCCCGGCCGAGAACATCTGGACGTCGGCGCTGGCCACCGCCAAGTTCCTCAGCACCCAGCGGCCGGGCGGCACCGCCTACGTGATCGGCGAGGCCGGTCTGACCACGGCCCTGCACGACGTCGGGTACGTGCTGACCGACAGCGAGCCCGACTTCGTCATTCTCGGCGAGACCCGCACCTACTCCTTCGAGGCGCTCACCAAGGCGATCCGCCTGATCAACCAGGGCGCCCGGTTCATCTGCACCAACCCGGACGAGACCGGCCCCTCCACCGAGGGCGTGCTGCCGGCCACCGGCTCGGTCGCGGCCCTGATCACCAAGGCCACCGGCGTCGACCCGTACTTCGTCGGCAAGCCCAACCCGCTGATGATGCGCGAAGCCCTCAACACCGCCGGCGCCCACTCGGAGACCGCGGTGATGATCGGTGACCGGATGGACACCGACATCGTCGCGGGCATGGAGGCCGGCATGGAGACCATCCTGGTCCTCACCGGCCTGACCTCGGCCGCCGACGTGGAGCGCTTCCCGTACCGGCCCACCCGGGTGGTCAAGTCCATCGCGGACCTGGTCGACCTGGTCTGACCCCTGCCGTCCCGAGGCGCGAGCCCCGTTCCGGCCGAGCCCCGTCACGGCTCGGTGCCGGGGCGGGGCTCGCGCCTCGGCCGTTGCTTCGGCTCCCGTGGAGTGGGTTGTCGGTGGGGCTGTGTAGCGTTCGGGATGTAAGAGGGCAGGCGGCGCAACAGCCGCGGTGTGGGAGGTAGATGTCGTGACGGACACGGTCGAGGCGGGCGTGGTCGAGGCCGGCGAGGGCGGCGGGCTGGATCTGCCCGAGTCCTGGCGCGAGGTGCTGGGCGAGGAGGCGGAGAAGCCGTACTTCGCCGAGCTCGCGGCCTTCGTGGCGGCCGAGCGCGCGGAGCACCAGGTGTTCCCGCCGAGCGGCCAGGAGTTCGCCGCGCTGGAGGCCACTCCGTACGAGAAGGTCCGGGTGCTCGTCCTCGGCCAGGACCCGTACCACGACGACGGCCAGGCCCACGGCATGAGCTTCTCCGTGCTGCCCGGCACCAAGACGCCGCCCTCGCTGCGCAACATCTTCAAGGAGCTGGACGCCGACCTGGGCATCCCCGCCCCGGACAACGGCTACCTGATGCACTGGGCCGAGCAGGGCGTGCTGCTGCTCAACGCGGTGCTCACGGTCCGCGCCCACGAGGCCAACTCGCACAAGGCGAAGGGCTGGGAGAAGTTCACCGACGCGGTGATCAAGGCCGTGAGCGCGCGCGAGGAGCCGGTGGTCTTCGTGCTGTGGGGCAACTACGCGAAGAAGAAGCTGCCGCTGATCGACACCGAGAAGCACGTGGTGGTGCAGGGCGCCCACCCGTCGCCGCTGTCCGCCAAGCTGTTCTTCGGCAGCCGCCCGTTCTCGCAGATCAACGAGGCGCTGGACGGCTTCGGCGGCGAGCCGATCGACTGGAAGGTGCCGGACGTCAAGCAGGGCTGAGCCCGGTCGGGCGAGCGGTGGCCGCGGGTGGCCGTGGGTGGACTCCCGTTCGCCCACGGCCACTTGCCGTTCACCGGTGGGGGCCGTCGGCCGGCGGCGGGTGTGCTTAGCTGGTGCC